>NZ_JBMYBT010000011.1:0-2407 GCF_053993635.1 Desulfothermus sp.
TATTGAAATCTCTCAAGCCAGCTCTCACTGTGTTCCCTGAAAAACTCCTGAAATGCCCGCATAAGTTTTACCATATCAAGGCTTCCATCTGGATTTACATACCACAAAGCATCATGGGTTATAGTTACTTGCGTGCTAAAGGTAAGCTCCCTTGGAATTATCTCCTGATATATCTTATTGGAAATCCTCAAATTCGGACGGGTCTTAATTAAGCCTAAATCCTCTACATACAAAATATCATCAACTGGTATGTCCTCTGGATTTTTGTCTCCTTCTAAAATTGCCTCTATTACCCTTTGAACCCTCTCTTCCTTAAGCTTATCTGCAAGTTGATCAATGTGGGTGTATCTCTCTAAAATGATCTTTTCCTTTGCCTCTGTGATAAGATCTTTTGTAATAAGCGTATTTCTATCTCTTGCTTTTTTTAATTCAAAGCATGCAACATATCCCAGTGCATTTACAAGCCAGGGCTGGCCTTCTGTAAGCTCCCACACATAATCTATAACCCCATCTTCAAATCTTTGTCCTGTTTCCTCTGTGTGTTGGCTGTAAAGTATCTCTATCTCTTTTTTATTAAAATCCCCAAGATGCAAAGATTTGGCTTTAATGTTAAATGCACTTCCACCTGTAATGATCTCCTTTTCTTTACTTGAGTGTATGCGATAGTCCCTAACATCTCTTACTCCACACAATATAATGCTCTGGGGAAATCCTTCGGGTCTGTCTGTATAACCAGCTCTAAGCTGTCTTAAAACACTGATTAATGTGTCTCCTACAAGGCTGTCTATCTCATCAAGTAATAACACCTCTGGCTTATTGCTTTTTTCTGTAAGTAAACACAAAAATTCTCTCAAGGCATCATCAGGTCCTCTTTTCTCTAAAATAAAAGCAAAATCTTCTCCAAAGTCTTCTTTCCAGTATCTTCTGATACGAGATTCAATTATACTTAAAATAGTTTTAATGCCTAAATATACATTTTCCCTTGCTGCCTGAGCACCTTCCACATTTACATATAGTGCCCTGTATTTGTCTTCTTTGTTTAGATACTCCTGAAGTGCCAAAAGACAGGTTGTCTTGCCTGTTTGCCTTGGAGCATGAAGGACAAAATATTTTTTCTGATCAATGAGCATTAGCACTTCTTCTAAGTCTAACCGCTCTAATGGCGGCAAACAATAATGATCCTCGCATCTTACAGGTCCTGCTGTATTGAAAAATCTCATGTGTGCTCCTTGTTTTGAACTGTAGTATGTTTTGTAATACTTGAATTTCTGTTTAATTCATGGGGTAAAAATTGAGGTGTAAATCTATCCATATAAATTTCTTCCAGGTCTGTAACAGACCTCAAATACAGGGACTCATCCTGGTGTAAGTTTTTTTTCCAATTTTTTTGCAATCCTTTTTAATATCTTAAGTGCGCCTTCTTTATCATCTTCAAGAGATATTCTCAATATCTCTTGAACTTCCTCTTTGTTCAAAGATAAAACCACATCTTCCATTTTCATCACTAACTACTCCTCTTTTTTATTCTTTAGTTATTAGCTATTTTTACAAAGTAAATAGCATTAAAAAACATAAATTGCAAAAATCAATAAGTTGAATCCTTTCTTACCTTGAAATTCAGATAGATAAAACTTATTTACATGTCCCATGAACACATTATATCTTTTTCATTTCCTTAGATTTGCTATGCTCTTTCCAATACTCCCCCTATATTGTGAACACCTTAACTTTTCTCCTGCTTTAATTGGGATAATTGTGAGTAGTCACAGTATTATGTCAATTCCACTGGCAATTCCCCTTGGACGAATCATGGATAGATTTTCGCCAATTATTGGAATAAGGTTAGGATTTTTATTAAATTCTATATCCTCTGTTCTGCTTTTGGGCTTTAAAAATCTCTTTGGCGTAATCTCCTCCCAGCTAATAGCAGGGTTAGGATTCCTTTTAATTGTAGTTGGAGCTCAAACAGCCATATCCTCGACACAGAACTACTATAAAAAGGCAAAGGGTTTTGGGCAGTTGGCCCTATTTGGTTCAATTGGACAGGGAATTGGACCTTTTTTTGGAGGTCTTATTGTGACTTATTTTAACTTTTCACTACTATTTTTAATCACACTACTTTTAAGTCTGCCAGGAATATTTATAAAAACTCCTAAAAAAAGGAATAAGGATATTGTACAAAAAAACAAAAGTCGTATATCTATATTTAAAGACATCTCTAATTTTTTAAAAGACCCCAATTTGATTATAACACTTTTATTTACATCAATTGCTGTATTTATCACATCTTTAAGAAGTTCCTTTCTACCAATTTTTTTAAAAAATAATAGTTATAAACCAGACACAATAGGTATACTTATATCCATTTTTTCAATTACCATGTCAATTATTAGAATTTTTATAGCCA
>NZ_JBMYBT010000012.1:0-12599 GCF_053993635.1 Desulfothermus sp.
GAAATAATCGATAGGTTGGAGCGGGCATGGTTGGATAAAGTTGATGGTATTGTTATAAATGCAGGCGCTTATACCCATACCTCCCTTGCTATTAGAGATTGTATATCCTGGATAAAAATCCCATGTGTGGAGGTTCATATTAGTAATTTGTGGACAAGAAAAGAAAAGATCAGGCATCAGAGTATGCTTTCTCCCAAATGCATTGGCGTGGTATCAGGCTTTGGTATCTTTTCATATGTATTGGGGGTACTTGCCTTGATAGAATATCTAGATAACACCAAGGGTGATAACTCATAAGATATGAAACATTGACAACTGCTTAATTTTCTTTCACAAAGAGAGGGAAAGACAAAACAAGGAGGATGTTCATGTACACCACATCAGATATTCGAAAGGGTCTAAAAATAGAGTTTAAAGGCGAACCATATGAGATAATAGATTTTCTCCATGCAAAATATGGAAGGGGTGGCGCCCATATATGGACAAAGCTAAAAAATCTCCTAAACGGATCAGTGATAGAATACACCTTCAGGTCCGGGGAGAAGATTGAAAGACCTGATTTGGTCACAAAGGAAGTCCAGTACTTATATCGAGAAGGTGATGAATTAGTTTTCATGGACCTTGAGACCTATGAGCAGATGTATGTGCCAGCTTCTACCCTGGACAAAAAGGTCTATTTCCTAAAAGAAGGAGAAACAAACAAGGTTTTAATATATAATGGACAGATAATTGATGTAAATTTGCCTGCAGCAGTTGTGTTGGAAGTAATTGAGACTGAACCTGGGGTCAAAGGAGATACTGTTAGTGGGGCAACTAAACCAGCTACTTTAGAAGGTGGGCTTACAGTAAATGTACCACTTTTTATAAATACAGGGGATAGGGTCAAGGTGGATACCAGGACATTTGAATACCTTGGCAGAGAATAGATTAGTTTTATGGAGAAAGGTAATTATGGAAACAAATTGGTCAGGGAAATTTGGTCCCTGACCCTTTTATTTGTGTGTATTTTTTTATTCCTGTCTATATTTTCTTATTCTCCAAAAGATCCTTCCTTTAATGTGGCTACATCCATCACAAAGGTAAGAAATTTCGGCGGCATTATTGGAGCTTACCTGGGCGGGCTTGTAGTTGAACTATTTGGCAATGTTTCATGGTTAGTCCCTTTTTTGTTTCTCTGGTCTGGTCTTTGTGTTTTTTTGGAGAAATTAAGATTGCGCTGGTATAGAATAGTCGGCCTTTTTTTTCTTATTTTATTTTTATTGATGTTTTTTGCATCGAAATTTGGAAATTCTGTTTATATTAAAAATATCCACGGTGGTGGTTATATTGGTAATTGGCTATTTTCCATGACCAATAAATATTTTAGTTTTGGTGGCACCCTACTTGTTTGGACATTTTTAATTGTTATTGGAGTTCAACTTACTTTTCTTTTTTTGTGGAAAGATATTTTTCGCTATATTGGAAACGTTCTTTTTATATCTCTAAAATGGATAAAAAATGTTTTTTGTTCAAGAGAGAAAAATAGGACTCATTTTAAAAGCGAAAATTCTAAAAATGAATCTATTTCCAGACAACTAAAGATACTTAATAAGGAACATAATGAAACAAAAAAAGAAATTATTTCTACCAAGAAGGATACCAATACGAAAAAACAAAAAAAACAAGAGTATAATAAAAAAGAAATACCAATAGACGTTGAAACTAGTTATCCATCTGTTGATCTTTTAGATCCACTAAAAAATCAAGACAATGAAATTGACACTAAATATTTTGATGATATGTCAAATAGACTTATTGCATGCTTAAAGGATTTCGGAGTAGAGGGAGAACTTTTAAATATAAAACCTGGTCCTGTTGTAACTATGTTTGAATTTCGTCCAGCACCAGGCATAAAGATAAGTAAGATCGCCCAACTGAATAATGATTTGGCCCTTGCTTTAAAAGCTGTAGCTGTTAGAATAGAGGCTCCTATTCCAGGAAAAGACTATATTGGTATTGAAATTCCAAATAAAAATAGAAAAATCGTATATTTCAGGGAAATTGTTCAGTCAAAGGTTTTTCAACAGAGTAAGGCTAACTTACCAATAGTTTTGGGGCAAGATATTCAGGGGAGGCCAAGGGTAGAAGACCTGGCTAGAATGCCTCATCTCTTAGTTGCTGGTGCAACAGGGGCTGGAAAAAGTGTGTGTCTAAATTCTATTATAATCAGTTTACTTATGCGATTTTCTCCTGAAGATGTGAAATTTTTGTTAATCGATCCAAAACGAATTGAAATGGCTTCATATTCGCAACTTCCGCACTTAATCCACCCAGTTGTAGTGGACATGGAACTTGCCAAAACAGCATTAGAGTGGGCAGTAAGTGAAATGGAATACAGGTACGACAAAATGGCTGAAATCGGAGCTAGAAACATCTATGGATATAATGAAAAAATAAAAAAAGGAGATATTCAAGATTCTAATCAATCTCCTATGCCTTATTTAGTCATTGTAATTGATGAAATGGCAGACCTCATGCTGACTGCAGGTAAGGAGGCAGAGGCAAAAATAATTAGACTTGCCCAGCTTGCAAGGGCAGCAGGTATTCATTTGATACTGGCTACCCAGAGACCATCTGTAGATGTGGTAACAGGACTTATAAAGGCAAATTTTCCAGCCAGAGTGGCTTTTCAAGTCACATCAAAACATGACTCAAGGACTATTTTAGATAATGTAGGTGCAGAACATCTACTTGGCAAAGGGGACATGCTGTTTAAACCTCCGGCAGGTAGGATACAGCGGATTCATGGGGCCTATATAAGTGACGGAGAAATAAACAGGATAATTAAATTTTGGGAACAAAAATATCCAAAAACAGATCATATGGACTTAAAGGAATGGAAAATAGAGAAGGAACAGGATAAAAGAATCGATAGTGGAGATGATGAGTATAGCGATCCCCTGTATCAAGATGCAGTTAAATTTGTGATGGAACAAGACAGGATCTCTATATCGATGTTGCAGCGCTATTTGAGGATTGGATTTAATAAGGCCGCCAGGTTTGTGGAAATGATGGAAAAAGAAGGAATAATAGGGCCGCAGGAGGGTAGTAAGCCTAGGATAGTAATAAAAAAATAAATCTTTCATGGAGTAATGGGTTATGGAAAAAAAAGATATTGCTAATATGCACCAGACAGCGCAGAATATTTTAGAAAAGGCCCATGAGTTATTTGTAGAAAAGGGTTATGAGCGCTCTTCAATGAGAGAGATAGCTGAAAGGGTTGGAATCAGCAAGGCAGCGTTATATCATCACTTTAAAAACAAAGAAGAAATCTTATTCACCCTATGTGTACAGGCTGGAGAGATAATAAATGAAGATATGAGACAGGCTATTTTAAAAAGTGAAACTCAATATTCCAATGTCAGGGATCAGTTAGTAAACATTTTGTATGACTATACAATTGGTTATTTAAAACATAAAAATTTTAACAAAATCTTGTTCTTTGAAATTGAATCCCTTCCTCCAGAAAAAAGGGAGATCATAATAAATTATGAAAGGTCCAATGTTGCGCAGTTTAAGAATTACTTAAGAAGAATAATGGAGCAGGGAAAGATTAAAAAGACTAATATTACAGTTCTTACCTTTTGCTTTTTTGCTACAGTTCAATGGCTCTATTTTTGGTATAAGAAAGATGGTCAGTTGAGTATCAGAGAAATAATTGAAAATATCGTGGATTATTTTTTATATGGAATTATAGGGGATGAGAAATAATATAGTTCATTTTTTTGAATACAAAGAGGCCAAAACAATTTCCTTTGAAATTTATCTAGACCCAGGTTATATATCTAAACCTTTGAGTATAAAAGGCCTTAATTTTGATATGACAAAGTGATTATTTATGCTATTTTAATTTTTATAGGAGTTTAATATGGAAGATGTTAAAATAATTTTAAATGCCCAAGACATGCCAACTAGTTGGTACAATATCTTACCAGATCTACCAACTCCAATGTCCCCACCCCTTCATCCAGGTACAAAACAGCCTGTATCACCAGATGATTTAAAGGAAATATTTCCAATGGGGCTTATTTTACAAGAGGTGAGTTCTGATAGAGAGATCAAAATTCCCGAACAAGTTTTGGAAAAATATATTATATGGCGTCCAACCCCCCTACGCAGGGCAAAGAATCTGGAAAAATTTTTAAATACCCCTGCTAAAATCTACTTTAAAGACGAATCAGTCTCTCCTCCAGGAAGTCATAAGCCAAACACTGCAGTTCCCCAGGCCTATTATAATAAACTGGAAAATACCAAAAAGATCTGTACTGAGACTGGAGCGGGTCAGTGGGGTAGTGCCCTGGCTTTTGCCTGTGCCCAATTTGGAATTGAATGTGAAGTTTTTATGGTCAGGGTAAGTTTTGATCAAAAACCCTATAGAAAAATAATGATGCAAACATGGGGCGCTAATTGTATCCCGAGTCCAAGTGAACTTACCAAGATAGGTAGGGAAATTTTAGAAAGAAGCCCAGATTCTCCTGGAAGCCTTGGTATAGCCATTAGTGAAGCAATAGAAAGAGCTGTTGGCGACAGTGCTACCAAATATGCACTTGGAAGCGTATTAAATCATGTGCTACTCCATCAGACAATTATAGGGCTAGAGGCAAAAAAACAACTAGAGCTAATAGGGGAAAAGCCTGATGTAGTAATTGGATGTGCTGGCGGTGGAAGTAATTTTGCTGGATTGGCCGTGCCCTTTGTAAGGGACAAGATAAATGGAGATAAAATCGATATTTATGCCGTAGAGCCAGCATCCTGTCCAACCATGACAATGGGAAGGTATTTGTATGACTTTGGAGATGTAGCCAAAAGCACACCTCTTTTGCCAATGCATACATTGGGACATTCATTTATACCACCACCAGTCCATGCGGGAGGCCTGAGATATCACGGAATGGCGCCAATTGTCAGTAAATTGATAGAAGAAGAACTTATAATGCCAGTATCAGTTCCTCAATTGGAAACATTTGAGGCTGGCATTAATTGGGCAAGATGCGAAGGATTCATCCCAGCGCCTGAAACCACTCACGCCATTTGTTATGTAATAAAAGAGGCCCAAAAGGCTAAAGAAGAAGGTAAAGAAAAGACTATAATATTTTCCTATAGTGGACATGGACTGGTTGATATGGCAGCTTATGAGGCTTACATGGAAGGTAAGCTCTTCAACTATTCCCTTTCAGAAGAAGATATTGAAAAGGCACTGGAAGAGCTAAAAGAATTTCCAACACCATAGTTTTTTATGGGTGGAGTATTAGACAAAATAATAAGAAGGTGTCCTAGACTTGGACATGAGGTAAGTGTTAAATATTGTTTAGTAGAAAAGGGCAATCTCCCTTGTGAGCGCCTTATGATGTGCTGGGGAGATTCCCCTTCTCTTGTTAAATTATTTAGAAAAATCTTAGGAAAAGACAGAGTCAAAACTTATAATTACCCTCACGCAGACAAACTTATTCAACTGGCTGATAATGTAAAAAAAATCAAACAACATCGGAGAGACAATATGTTTTCTTTAACACAGATACATGCCTTTTTTAATGAGTTATATGAAGGCAAAGTAAGGTGCATATCTTTAGATGAATTTGGAAAACAAGAAGGTGAGGTATTAAAGGACTTTGGCTATGGTAAGCCTATCATAGTCAATATAGAATTTGACAGCGGAGAAAAAAAAGATGTGGTTATCTCTACTATGAGGGGTGATGAATATGGCCACCAATATTATTGGGATAGGGCAAGGATTCTAATGTTTCAATATGAAACAGGGGGGAAATTGGATAAGCATGTGAGGCCAGTTGCCATAGGATATATGTCTCAAGATGGGCTAATTCCTGTTAAAGGGGCCAAGGAATTTTTCATTGTAAATGAACGAGTAAATGGAGAGGATTATTATCTTAGTTTGGACAGGATAAAAAAGGGAGATTTTAGAGAAGAGGATATAGAGTTTGTTAAAAAATTGGCAAGGTATCTGGCCAAAATTCATTCTCAAAAATATCAACAAGACGATTTATACATTAGAAGAATTCGAAATTTAATTGGAGATTGTGAATGCATATTTGGAATAATAGATGGTTATCCATATCCATACAATGATTATCCAGAAGAGAGGTTCATTCAACTTGAAAAAGAGTTGATTTCATGGCGGTGGAAGTTAAAAAAGTATTGTTATCGCCTTTGTGTAGTGCATGGTGATTTTCATCCATGGAATGTCCTCGTAACAGGCGATAATGATTTTTGGGTATTGGATAGGAGCAGAGGAGAATATGGAGAGGCGGCAGATGACGTTGCAACCATGGCATGTAATTATATTTTATATGGCCTATATGACAGGCCCAAGATAACTGGACCATTTGAGAAGATGTATATGACATTTTTTGAAGAATATTTATCTTACACTGAAGATAAGGAAATATTGGAAGTTATAGCTCCATTTTTCGTATTTAGAGCACTGGTTATAGCATCTCCAAAATGGTATCCAAATCATCCAAAAGAGGTAAGGGCAGGACTTTTCAGATTTATGGAAAATATCTTAAAAGATGAAAAATTTGATTATAAAAATATTAACAAATATATGCAGGGATAAGAGAATTTATGGGAACTACTGGATATTGCTTTTGGTTTGTGGGACTACCTGGATGCGGAAAGTCTTCAATTAGTAAGATGGTCTATAAAGCTCTTTTAGATAAAGGAATAGATGTTGTGTATCTGGAGATGGATAAGCTCAGGAAAAAATATTTTCCCAACCCCAAATACACCGCTGATGAGAGGGAAAAGGCGTATGAATTATTTGTGGAAGACGGATGCAGAGAGTTTATGAAAGGAAAGGTGGTTATTATGGATGGCACCGCCTATAAACTTAAAATGAGGCAACTGGCAAGAAAGAAAATGGGGGAGAAATTTTTCGAGATATATGTTAAGTGCAGCATAGAAACTGCAATAAAAAGGGAATCTCAGAGAAAAAATGGCCTGGTTATGGCAAATCTATATAAAAAGGCACTGGATAGAAAAAATACTGGAAAGCAATATCCAGGGCTTGGAGAAGTGATAGGAGTAGATGTCCCTTTTGAGGAAGACAAAAATTGTGATTTTGTGCTTGAAAATGATGAACTTGAATTAGATATGGCAGTTTCTATGTGTCTTGAATTTATAGAAAAAATTTTATTTAATAACAAGGATTAAATAGAGTAAATTAGCAAATCTCAACGAGGGGTGTTAAAGTCAACAAAAAACTTCAAATATCTTTCCTAATCCTCAAACTTGACCTTTGGAACTAGGTGATATTTTTAGCTTTTTTATCAAGTAATTACAGTTCGACTTTATTATTAGATTTAAATTCTTGCAAGTCCTAAAAATATCGTATGTATAACTATTATTAAAAATAGAAAGATAGGACGCGCTATATTTTTTTTCTTTTTTAAATATATTATTGATATTGCATTGTGTGGACAGATTGCAATACAATCTCCACAAAGGGTGCAAAAGAAATTTATTTTAGCAGTTTTGTCTATTGAAATTGCCTCGTACGGGCATTTGATTTCACATATACCACATGATGTACATTTTTTTTCATCTACCCTAATTCTAAAAGGATTTACCTTACCCAATGTACATGATACAATGCCAATTGGACACCAGGATATACAATGAGTCATTTTTCCCAAAAATGGTGATAAAATAAATATAAATATAAGACTGATAATTCCAAAAGAAGACACAACCAAAATCAATGTATCTTGCGGAAATTTGAGTAATTTAAAAATAATTGCTAGCAAAAATGTTAAAAATAAATTTATAAACGATATGTGTCTAATTAATCTAATCTTGGACGTCTTTCTCAAAGAAGATGTATAAGCATCAAGGCCTCCTACATAACAGAGATGGCTACACCATGCAGGTCCCACTAAAATTATAGTGGACAAAAATAGACATATCATAAAAAAGCCGTGTCCCCTGTATATTGGGCCTCCAATAATTAGCGCTGGGATTGGGAAGTGTAATTTTCCTGTCATAAGAAACTGATTGTTTACAAAAATTCCTAAAAATAACTGAGCGAAAAATACCAATGAAAATAACAACCATATCTTTTTTCTAAGCGCCTTATGATTTTTGGGATCTTTGAGTTTATTACCCAAATAGGCTCCATAAACTGCCAAGAGAAATGCTTCTAGATTTCCCAAATAAAGCCCAAATCTATCAAGTATAAGGGGTTTTATACTTAATTTTGCCCTTATAAACATAAGAATAGAAAAAATAGCTATAAAAACAAATATAGAAAGCAAATTATTTTGTATGTCTTGTTTTAATGATTTGTAGTGGGAGAAAATATATAATATCACAAACATATTAAATAAAGTAACTATTCCCATAATTAAAATTAAGCGAAGGTACGGTAAATGGGATAAGATTCTAAAGTAAACCAATTCATGAGTAATTTTTAACCACAAAAAAAAGGATCCAATAAGTAGTGAAGTAGATAAAATGTATTTAATGGGAAAATCAGTAAATAGAAGCGCTCCACAAATTAAATATATCCCAAAATAGCCATAATTTCCAATCTTTAAAAAATGCAGGGACGCAAGAAACAAGGTGAAAAAAATTAATGTCCTATTTTTTAATGTATCCATGTTCAATTTCTTCATATGAGAGGTTGTCTATAATTTTTTTTGCATTGTAAATATCAGGATATTTATCAAAAAGTCCCAGAAAATATCTATAAAAGTCATAGATCTTAAGGGGTTCTATTTTAAGGATAGGTGTAGCAAATTTAGGGTGCCTTCCCAATCTTCCTCCAACTAAAACTTCAAAAAAGGCTTGTGTGCTAAAAATGGAGCCAGTTGTACATGCCCTAACACAATCCAAGCACCCTAAACACTTGTGTTTTTGTATTACAATCTTTTCTGTCACTGAGATAGCATTTTCTTTGCATGCGTTCTCGCACTCTAAGCAATTTATGCATAAGGATTCATCGTATCCAATTTCTGATCTCAAGATAAATCCAAGGTCTTTAATCTGGGACTTAGCACATGCATTTGGACATGCAGAGATTCCAATTTTAAGAATCTGATGTTTCCTAGGAAGATTTTCCTCAATTTTAAACCTCTGGTGCCAGGTGGAGTTTTTAGATATATCAATAAGATTTGAAATTATTTCAGGATAAGTTGAAATAGCGTTTCTACATCCTTTAGAAATTCCTTTACAATACTCAATTTCCACACCTACTATAGATGTAATCATACTAAAGTCCTTCTTAAATTTGGCAAATGGGTTCCCAACCTAAATTATGAAGGTGATAGAAGTCAAGAGAATCCACGGGGATGTATGTAATATTCTAATAAAGGGCTCATCGCCTAGCTTATTAGTGTTTTTATAGGTTGACATAAAAAAACGATTAAAATAAATTTAAAAATATGGAACAGACAACATGTCAAAACCCCATTGAAAAAATTCCACCAGAGGTGTGGGAAGATTTTCTAAAGGACTATGTTAGCCGTTTTATAAGGGAAGAGTTAGAGCGCTTTGTCTTATCCAATGAACAAAAGGCCAAAGAACTCTCGTTAATAGAGAGGGTTATTAGAGTAGAAGAAGAACTAAAGGCACTTAGAGAAATAGAGTCCGCTCGGTTTGAACCGATGGAGAGACGCTTTGAGACCCTCCAAAGACAGATGAATGCTCGGTTTGAAGCCTTGCAAAAAGAGATGAATGCTCGGTTTGAATCGATAGATAAAAGATTTGAAGCAACAGAGAAGAGATTAACTTTTTTGCAATGGTTTCTGGGTATAGGTTTTAGTGCTGTTTTATGTTTAACATCCCTTATGCCCCTCTGGTTTAAGCTGTTTCAATAAAGATTTCCTCAAATTGATTTTAGTGGAAAAGCGTGTATTTCCATTATGGAACGATATTGTTTTTCCCTACGTCAAGTGAACACTATTATTGAAGCACCTTTTACAGAACATGCATTACTTTATGTGTCAGCTACAAGGGCAAAAAAAGGTGTGTTAGTTACTTGCTTTGGTGAGCCCAGTGAGTTTATATCTTAGGTTGTGATGAATTATATATTAAGATCAGTTATTTTTTGTTTATTTTCATTTTTCTTATCCTCTTCCCAAAATCAAAATTCCTGTATTAAGTGTCACAAAAACATTAAACCTCCTGATAAAAATCATGTAAGTTGCATACAGTGTCATGGTGGAAATCCTCTAGCATATGACAATAGCACTGCCCACATAGGTCTTATCAAAAAAGGCCCTTCAATTATTTCCTTTAAAAAATTATGTGGCAAATGCCATTTGTGGGAATATTTAAGGATTAATTCATCACAAATGGCCACTAATGTGGGCATGATAAACAGGATACAGAAAATATGGGAAGGAGACTCAAAAAATGTATATAGCGTGATAAAACAGGAACAATTTGATTCTAAAGGACGAAAGATTAATATAAGGTGGATTGGAGAATTAGACAATCTAGGGGCAGAGCTATATAGAAAGTTTTGTGCAAGCTGTCATCTGGGCTATCCTGTTTATGCAAATAAATTTAATACAGGATGTTTTATCTGCCATATGGAATATTCTAAAAAAAATGGATATGTGCATAGATTAACAGCTACACCTTCAACTGATGTGTGTCTTATGTGTCATATGCGAAGTGGAAGGATAGGTCTATCTTACACTGGCCTTTATGAGGCCAATAATATGGTGCCTACATCAACACATGGCCCAAAATACCCATTAAGAGGTGGAAGGTCTTTATTGCATATATATGCTGATGTGCATTACAAGGCTGGCATGGATTGCATAGATTGTCATACTTCCAGGGATGTTATGGGAGATGGATATCTCTATTCAAATAAAGATGATCAGGTCGAGATAAGCTGCACAGATTGTCATGGAGATGGAGATAGTTATCCCAGAGTCAAAGAGATAGAGCGAGAATCATATGTCTTTGTTGAGGCAAAAAATTATAAAAAAAATGATTATCTTCACATAGGAACAAAGTTGGTTTTGACAAAAAAAGGGAGAATGTATTCAAATGTCTATATGGATAAAGGCAAAGTGTATGTTATAGGGAAAAGGAGCGGGAAAAAATTTGAGTGCCCAATTATAACTAAAACCAAAGAACACACAATTTATGGACATAAAAGACTCAAGTGTTATGTTTGCCATACAAGGGTAATGCCTCAGTGTTTTGGCTGTCATACATATTATTTTTCGTATGATAAGATTAAACAAAAATATACACATGGAAGATTTTTAGAAAAAGAGGATTTTAGAGAACCAAATTATTTTATCCTTGGTGTAGATAAAAATAACAAAATCACTACTCTTACCCCTGGGTGTGAGACCTATGTGTATGTAAAAAATAAGGATAAATGGATAAAGTCTGGTTATGTGAGTAAATATAAGGGCAAGAGGCAATTTAGGTTTGCACCAATCTTTTCCCACAATACGTCAAAAAATACGCTAGATTGCATTGAATGCCACGCAAATCCATATATCCTGGGGTTTGGCAAAGGGAATTTTACCTTAAATGGACAATTTAAAAATATTTATATGTGTGCCAAGGAGTTAAGTTTAGATGGGTTGCTATGTATTTTAAAAAATGGAAAAATAGTAGCCCATGGAGCAGTGATAGGGCAGGGGGCAAGGCCATTTACATCTAAAGAGATTAAAGGAATATTAAAAGTAAATCAATGTCTTGTGTGTCATAATAATCAATATGAAATATTTAAAGATCCAGTTGATTATTCTCGTATTAATACCTGTATTAATCTATACAAACAGAAATTTGCAGGCAAAGATACATCCAAAACTAGATAGACCCTGTATATTGTGCCATAAAAGATATACATCTATTTTTAGATCTATAATGGCTACAAGAAAAAGGGAAAAGGTCTTTGCAAAAAAGGTTTTTGTAAAATACGACAGATATTTCTTTAAAAAAAATTGTAATAATTGTCATATAAAGGATTGTCTTAATTGCCATAGAATAGCTAATAATATACCTCTAAAACCAGATGTTTATGATTGTATCAAATGTCACAATGGCTATCATATTGGTATTGAATATACAGGGCTTTCAAAAAAGGATCCATCTTATAGATATAAGCAGGGAATTGTGTATAAAGGAAATTACTATTTAAAGATGAGACAAGATATCCATTATAAAAAAGGATTGTTATGTAGAAATTGTCATAGTATGGAAAGTCTAATGAAAAATAAAAAATCATCAAAAAGATGTGTAGATTGCCATAGAGTAGATAAGAAGATTTATGCGCATAAAATTGAGAAACACCTACAAAAATTAGAATGTTACACATGTCATAGCTTTTGGCTAAGTCAGGAATATGGAACATATTTTATCAGGAATTATAACATAAATAAAATGTTTAAATACGGTGTTGTAGATAAATTATCCAAAGAATATGCTAGATCTGTCTATTACACAAAAAGGGATAAGTTTCCACTTGCTATAAATAAAAGAGGAAGAATCTCTCCTGTTAGGCCTGAATTTATTGTAATTTATTCAGATATAAAGGATAAAAAGATTCAGAATATAGTGCTTTCAAACAC
>NZ_JBMYBT010000013.1:0-51469 GCF_053993635.1 Desulfothermus sp.
TCATTTTTTAACTTTTTCGACCAGTTTTTTACAGATTTTTAGCCTTTTCTGGTAGATTATATTACATTAATTAAGACAAATTAGCAAGTATTTTCAGTGAATTATATACTTTTTAAGCATCGACTAAGATAGGAGAAGAAGATAGCGAGTATTTGCCAATAATAGATAAATGGACGGAAAAAGAAATTTTGTTTTATGACCCCCTGGAGCTTAAAGTAACTGGAAACAGTAGAATATACGAAAAAGGAATGGAGTTGTTGCTTGAGCGGTAATTTTACTCTTATCAATACGCCCCTTCTCCCTTTATTACAGATTTAAAAGTCTGTAAAAGTATTACAATATCTAACCAGATACACCAATTTTGGATATACCATACATCCAACTTTTTTCTTTGTTCATAAGATGTGTTGTTTCTACCACTAACCTGCCAAAGACCAGTAATTCCTGGTTTTACCATTTTATAAAATTCTCCATCTTCTTTATAATATTCCTTTAATTCTTCCTCTGTCACAGGCCTTGGTCCAACTAAACTCATCTCCCCCTTAATAACATTAAAAAGCTGAGGGAGCTCGTCTAGAGAGGTCTTTCTTAAAAAATAACCTATTTTGGTAACCCTTGGATCTTTTTTTAATTTGAAGTTTAACTTCCATTCTTCTCTTGCCTCAGGATCTTCTTGAAGAATCTTTTCTAATCTTTCTTCTGCATCCCTATACATGGTCCTAAACTTATAGATCTTAAAAGGTCTCCCATTTCGCCCTATTCTGTTTTGTGTGTATATTATTGGACCTGGAGATGTTAATTTTATAATTAGTGCAATAACTATCATAATTGGCATGCATAATATTGATATTGGAATTATAAGACAATATTCTGAAATCCTTTTTAATATTCTATTAATTGGATTGGCCAAATTATTTTTTGTGTGTAACAAAAATATTTCTTCATAAAAAAGATAATCTAATTCAGATGTTATCAATGAAATTCCCTGAAGTTCTGGAACAATTAAAACATTTGGTACATAATGTCTAATTTTTATAAAAAGCTGTTTTATTTTTTCACTACCAATAGAAGGCATAGCTAAAATGGCTGTATGTATATTTTCTTTATCTGCCAATCTAAAAATTTCATTAATCCTTCCTAAAATTGGATAATTTTCTCCCTCAATATTCACCTCTCCTGTTTTATGGTCATCTAAGAAGCCTATAATCTTGTAATAATAACATTTATCTCTTTTAAAACCCCTTGCAACTGCAAGGCCTGCTCTTCCTGCGCCAAGGATTACCACTTTTTCTTGAATAGGTAAAATAGAAAATAAAATTCGCTTTGTGAATATTCTAATAAAAGGAATTGTAAAAAAATTAAAAGAAAAAGACAGAAGAAGTACTATTCTTGAAACTTTTGCTCCCAATTTTTGCAATGTAATTCCAGATAATACAACAACAGATGCTATTAAAATAGCCTTCCATGTTCTTTTTAACTCTTCCCAATACGATATTTTATTGGCATAAACATTCTCAAGTATCATAAAGAAAAAAAAGCAAAGAGGCATCCACCACAATAAAACATAAAAACGAAGAGAATGATCAAATAAAGGAAGCTGGGAGAAAAAATGCGAAATTATGGACTTTCTAACAAAAAATCCTGAAATAAGAGAAATGTGATAGGCCAATAAATCAGAAAATACGAGTAAAAATAAATACAACAATTTGAGATTATACTTTTTTTTCAGCCCCATATTGATCAACTCATAGCCGGCAACAGTGGATTTAACAATTTTGACTTTCAATCAAGTTACTATTAAATGGAACTTAATAGACATTGTAAATAATAACTTCTTCCTATTAAAATTTCAACAATAATAACTTCTTAATATGAGTTTACAAAAAGTTCTCAATTAATCTGTTGGAGAATCTAGCAAGGTCAAGGCAAAGAATTAGGTGCAAATTCCAGGAACAACTTAAAGCCAGCTTTTTTCAAAAGTTCTATTTTAGAACTTAAATTAATTTCTTTTTTTGGGAATAAATAGTAGTTTCTATACATTCTATCCATCCACATGGGTTCATTTCTTGGACTGTATATATATGTTTTGAGAGGAATTTCTTCATGCTTTGTCCTGGAAATTGTATAAGGCCAAAGACCTTTTACAAATACTCCTAAAGGAATAGGGGATGCCTTTGCTATCTCTGTAAGTAAATTAACATCTTTTAATTCTGGAGATAAAACTGCTCCCTTAAATCCCATATCAAATGCCAAATTTAAACCCTCACTATTTGTTATATTTGAAAATGGTCCAAGCCATGCATATATAGTATCCAAACAGGTAAGAGATGCATGGAACACAGAATTAAATATAAAAAATTTAACACCTTTGGACACAAGTTTATTAATACATTTTCTCCATCTATCTTCATCTTCTGGCCAGAGAACTGGCTCCATAAATATCCAGGTATCCTTTGGCAAAAATTCAGGATCGAAATCTGGATCAAAGACCCATATACCAGTTGTTCTTTTTTTGTGTCTTCTAACCATAGATGCATCTCTGTACACAGTGAGATAGACAATGGGAAGTCTTGACTTCTTAGGAATGATCCTTGTGTTTATGGGTCTTAACTCGCCTAGATTATATTTATATCTGTTTTTATTATCGGCTATCTTCAACCACTCTCCTCTTAGTTTGTCAATCTCATCTACAAGTTTAGATTCTTTTCTATCTATTAAAAACACAGGCTGACCTGCGTGTGTTTTGATATGTAAAGGATATTTTTTTCCTTTTTTAACAAACCTATTAATTTTTATTATGTTGTGGCCTTTTTTATCTTCATAGGAAATTCTTATCCTATCACCCGGCATTAGGTCTATTTTAGGTCTTATGTAACCCTTTCCCTTTGACTTAGAAGTCTTCCCAATCTCATATCCTGATGCAGATTCTCTGTATGGATCAATAGGGTTATATTTTCTGTGGGTGAGGAAAAAATAGTGGGTAGTAGGCCTTCCAAGGCTCATTTCAATTAATTCCATTGCCAATTTCTTTGCCTTAGAATCATTTATATTGTCTCTTAAAATCTTGTAGGCCTTTGTTATTAAATAGACATAATGGGGACTTTTTTTTCTGCCTTCAATCTTAAAACTCACTACCTGAGGAATCTTCATAAGTATTTTTATTAATACATCCAGGCCCAAATCCCTGCATGAAAAATACTTACCCTTCACATTATTAAATCTGTATGTACGTCGACATGGTTGCACACATTCTCCCCTAAGTCCCATCTTTCCACCAAGCATCCCGGACCAATAACACCTGCCAGACACACCATAACAAAGTGCTCCATGGACAAATACTTCTAGCCCAACATCTCCACAATTTTGAGCCAAATATTTCATCTCATCAATTGTAAATTCCCTTGGCACTACTACACGCTGAACACCAATTTTTTTTAAATAATCAAATGAAGAACCTAACGACACATTGGCAAGGGTTGAGATATGGATTTCAAAATCAAAATTTTTGTGGATTAAATTTAAAAGGCCTGGATCCTGAATGATCAATGCATCAGGCTTCACAAACTTATCTAACTCTTTTAAATAGTAATAAATCCTGGGGAGTTCGTCCTCCCGTATAGTAGAATTTAAAGCTACATATACTCTGACCCCTTTTAAATGTGCAAATTCCCTAAGGGTAATAAGTTCTTTTATATCAAAATTTGTTGCCTTGGCCCTGGCAGAAAATTCTTTTAATCCCACGTAAACTGCGTCTGCACCCGCTGAGATAGCAGCAAAAAAACACTCTTTGTCACCTGCTGGTGACAAAATTTCAGGCAACTTACCATCCATAATTCAGGCAATATTTAAATAAAAAAAGGGGGAATTATATTCCCCCTTTCCTTACGCAGGTTGATGGGCACTATCATGCCGTTTTTCAGGAGTAGGTCCTATGCCTAGAAGAATAGAGCCTGCTATATAAATTGAAGAATAAGTACCAACTATTATTCCTATAAAAAGAGAAAGGGCAAAATTAAAGATTACTCCTCCACCTAAAACCAACATGGACAAAACAACCAACAGTGTTGTTCCAGAAGTAAGTAGTGTCCTGCTAAGTGTTTGATTTATTGAGTCATTTATAATGTTAAATAAGGGCTTCTTCTTTTTAGGCCCTCTTAAATTTTCTCTTATCCTGTCAAATATCACTATTGTGTCGTTTAAAGAATATCCAATAATAGTCAAAAGGCCTGCAACCACTGTTAAATCAAACTCCCTGTTAAATAAGGAGAAAAATCCAACAGTGATCATTACATCGTGAATAAGGGCCACAACAGCTCCAAGCGCATAATTTAATTTAAGATACCAACATAAGACCAGAGTAATAATAATAGCAGCAATAATCAAAATTGAAATAGGCATATGAAGGAGCTTTAAAATATATACCCCTGTTGATAGGGCAATAGCCATTATGGCTGCAGTTCCCCACTTTTGTTCAAACCTCCCTGAGATATAAATGGATATCAACAACACAGCGTAAAACAACGCTTCAAGGGCCTTATTTTTTAGCTCTGAACCAATTTTTGGTCCAACCATCTCAAGACGTTGTATTTCAAAAGGTACTTTTAACTTTTTCAGACAATCCGCTACCCGATGTCTAATAATCTCAGGTTGTTCATCTGAGACCCCTGCTCTAAGTAAATATTGATTTAAGTCCTTTTGCCCAAATCTCTGGACCCTTAAACCTTTTAGATGAGCATCTTTTAAAACTTTTTTTATCTCTTTTACATCTAATGGTTGTGAAAATTTGACCTGGATATTAATCCCGCCAGCAAAATCAATCCCGTAATTTAATCCACCCTTAACAATTATACTTATTAGCCCAATTAAAATTAGTGAAACGGACAAAAAAGCAGCCAGCTTTCTCTTGCCCATAAAATCAATATTTGTATCTGGCTTAATCAGCTCTATACCCATGGTTTATGTATCCCCCAACTTCAAGTTTTATAATTTAAAGCTCGCACCCTGCTTTACTTTTTTTAACCACAGGGCGAAAAATATTTTTGAAACATAAATAGCTGTAAACATAGAAGCAAATGTACCAACAGATAGAGTCACAGCAAATCCACGAACAGGTCCACTACCAAATTGATATAAAATTATTGCAGCAAGTATAGTAGTTAAATTGGCATCTACTATAGTTAACGTTGACCTAGAAAAACCTATTTCCACAGCCTTTTGAGGAGGAAGACCTTTTCTTAATTCCTCCCTGATTCTCTCAAAAATAAGTACACTGGCATCAACTGCAGTACCAATTAACAGAATAAGTCCTGCAATACCTGGCATTGTCAATGTTGCGCCAAAACCTGCTAGCACGGCAATTACCAATATAAGATTTAGGATAAGGAGTGTATCAACTATTAACCCGCCCACACCATAGTAAATTATGGTGAAAATAAAGACCAGCGCACCTCCCACCAATATTGCTGTGAGCCCCTGTCTTATGGATTGCTCTCCTAAAGACGGCCCAACAGATGACTCATGAAGTACATGTACTGGAGCGGGCAGGGAACCAGCCCTTAAAACAATAGCAAGATCATGGGCCTCTTCTAAGGTAAATCTGCCAGTTATTGACGCCCTTCCACCACTTATTTTTTCCCTGATAACTGGTGCTGAATACACCTTGTTATCAAGGATAATAGCCAGCCTTTTATTTACATTTTCTCCAGTTATACGTTCAAAAATCCTGGCACCTTGCCTGTTAAAACTCAAGGTAACATATGGTTGATTAAATTGATCAAAGGCAACAGAGGCATCTGTGATATAATCTCCTGTAAGAACTGCAGTCTTTTTCACTACAATGGGCTCTTTTGCATAAGATCCATCTGGTCTTTTTCTATAGAGATATAAGACCTCATCGTCTATGGGGATATCTCCTTTTTCTATCTGTTCTTTGCTAACCCCATCATCCACAAGTTTAAATTCAAGATGTGCTGTTTTTTTGATAATATTTATAGCACGCTCGGCATCTTCAATACCTGGAAGTTGTACTTGTATCCTATAATTTTCTAACTTTCTAATATCTGGCTCAACTACTCCAAACTGATCAATCCTGTTTCTAATAACCTTTAAGACTTGATCAATAGTTAAATCTTTCAGCTTCTTTTTGTATTCCTCTTTGAGGGTAATTAAATACTTTTTCCTGGTTTTGATGTCCTCAATTTTGAGCACCTTAATTTGTGAATTAAAATACCTCTTAATTATATCATCCACTATTTGAGCCTTATCTCCATCTACTAGATAAAATGAAAGTTGATCTTTCCCTATTACACGAGGACGAATGATTATGGCTCCTTTTTTCCTGGCCTCTGCCCTTATGTCTTCACCTATCTGCTCAAGGGCATTTGATATGGCCTTATCCATGTCAACTCCCAGGACCAAATTGATCCCACCCTGGAGATCCAATCCCAGTTTAACCCTGTTGTCAGGTAAAAATTTTGCCAATGTAGATTCTTTGGATATAAAAGAAGGTAGAGCAAATAAAAGACCAAAACCCAAGACTATACACGCAACTACAACTCGCACCCTTAAGTTCCCGAACATTTTCCCCTTCCTCTAATTTTATTTAGATCCTTTTTCTTCTCTCTTGCGACTTGAAGCCATGGCAGAAATAAAATTTCTGTTTACTTTCACCACTACCTTATTTGCTACCTCCAAGGACAACTCATCTCCATTTATATCCACTATCCGACCATAAAGACCACCACTTGTTATAACCACATCCCCCTTTCTCAAACTCTCCAACATCTGCCTGTGCTCTTTTGCCTTTTTTTGTTGGGGCCGAATAAGTAAAAAATAAAAAATTGCAAATAAAATTATCAAAGGCATAAAAGCCATGATTGGATTCTGAGCACCAGCTCCACCCTGTGGTTGTGCCATTGCAAAGGCTATAGATTCAAAAAACATAACAACTCCCTTGTTCAAAGGTTAAAAAATTAATTGCCAATAATATTAGTGTATTGGTATATTGGTGTATTAGTGTATTGGTGTATTGGTGTATTGGTGAAAAACCACTAACCAATATACCAATATACCACTAACTACATTTAAAACTTCACACCAGATATCCTATAAAAATAAAGGGTGTCAAGTTTTTACCAGTATTTCTTCCATTTATTATACTCCTGCTCAAATTTTTTTAGCGCATTTTTTTCTTGATTTGATTTAGCAAGGGATTTTGCTCTACTCAAATATTTATTCATTCTATCCTTATCCCCGCTATATAGGGCTGCGTAGGCATAGTGGATATATCCGTAAAAGGGGGATACATATCTTCCCATAATTCGGCCTAATATTGTGTGTATTTCACTATCAAAGGGTACAAATTTTAAAATTTTTTTTAAATCATCAATTGCCAGCTTAGGTCTTTGCTTGTCTCCATATATCCTTGCTCTAAAATAAAGGGCAAAATAATCTTTATTGTTTATTTCTATAGCCTTATTTAGATATTTCAGGGCATAGTCCATTTTCCCAAGTTTAAAATAAAATCTACCTTTTTCCCTATACCAGAACTCAAGTCTCTTTTCACAATAGTCATTTCTAATTAGCTGTTCGGCTTCTTTTATCTTATTTTTTTTAACCAACACAAATATCTTGACTAATCTTCTACAGCACTGATCTTTTAATCTGTGAGCAAGATCCAGGGCCAGATCTGGATCTACATAGTGAGCTAGCACCAGGGCTTTAATTTTTTCAAATTCTTTATTTGATCTTGTTTTCCCTTTTGATGGAATAAACTTTTGCATATGTTCTAAATAGGATATCCTCTCCTCAATTCCTGGGTGAGTCAAAAAATATGGAGGCACGCTATTTTCTCCAGATAAGATCTTTTGCTTTTTTAATTTTAAAAAAGCTCCAACCATTGCAGAAGGAGGATAACCTGCTTTAACAAGATATTGAATGCCCACCTGATCTGCCTCTCTTTCTTGTTTTCTTGTATATTTTAAGATTGCACTATGAACGCCTGCAACAGAACCTACTGCAACAGCTTGACCTACAGAACTTCCCACAAGTGCACCAGCCAATACTCCTACCAGAGAGCCTATGGTAAATAATTTCTGCCTTTTTATACTAGCTGCAATATGCCTCTGCGTCACATGGGCAAATTCATGGGACAAAACAGATGCAAGTTCAGCCTCAGAATCCATAAGGGCAATTATGCCAGTGTATACAAATACATGTCCACCAGGTCCAGCAAAGGCATTTATTTGAGAATTGTAAATAACATCAACTGTTATATCAAATGGTTGAGGAGGAAGGACAGATTTGAGTCTATTTGCAACTCCTCTAATATAATTTACAATGTATGGATCATATACTATTGGAAAATGAGTGGTTATATAGACATAAAATTTTTTACCTAGCTTTGCTTCATCAGATATGGTAAAATCGCCCAATGAGGCAAAAGATATTTTATTTATCCATACTAAAATTATTAAAAAGACAATTATTTTCCTCTTCAATAAAAACCTTCTCCCATCTATCTATTTATTCATCATATCCAAAAATTCCCTGTTACTTTTTGTGCCCTTCATCTTATCCAACAAAAACTCCATACTATCTAAAGGACTCATGGTAGCCAATACCTTTCTAAGTATCCAAACCCTGTTTAACACATCCTTATCTAAAAGGAGTTCCTCTTTTCTGGTCCCAGATCTATTTACATCAATTGCAGGAAATACCCTCTTTTCTGCTAAATAACGATCTAGATAAATTTCCATATTGCCTGTTCCTTTAAATTCTTCAAATATTACCTCATCCATCCTAGAACCAGTATCTATAAGGGCAGTTGCAATAATAGTTAGGCTTCCTCCCTGCTCTATGTTTCTCGCTGCTCCAAAAAAACGCTTTGGTCTCTGGAGTGCATTGGCATCTAAACCACCAGATAAAACCCTGCCTGAAGATGGGGTAATGGCATTATATGCCCTGCCAAGTCTCGTAATACTATCAAGCAATATCACAACGTCATATTTTCTCTCAACCAACCTCTTTGCCTTTTCCAATACCATCTCAGCCACCTGAACATGTCTGTTGGGTGGTTCATCAAAGGTAGAGCTTATAACCTCACCTTTTACTGTACGCTCCATATCAGTTACTTCTTCTGGTCTCTCATCTATAAGTAACACAATCAAAAAAACCTCTGGGTGATTTACCATAATGGAATTGGCTATTGTCTGAAGTAAAACAGTCTTTCCTGTCCTAGGCGGAGCAACTATTAGTCCCCTTTGGCCCTTGCCAATTGGAGTGAGTAGATCAACTATACGTGCAGAATAATTCTCACCACCATTTTCTATCTTAAATTTTTCATTTGGATAAACAGGTGTTAAATTATCAAATAAAACCAAATTCTTGGAATATTCAGGAGGTCCATATCCCACCTGTTCTACCCTAAGGAGGGCAAAGTATCTCTCTCCCTCTTTAGGGGGTCTTATCTGACCTGATATAACATCCCCCTTTCTCAAACCAAATTTTCTAATTTGAGAAGGAGAAACGTAGATATCATCTGGACCAGGCATATAGTTGTATAAGGGGGACCTCAAAAAACCAAAACCATCAGGAAGTATTTCCAATACCCCTTCTCCATAAATATTACCATATTTTTGAGAATAAGCCTGAAGAATTGCAAAAATCAGTTCCTGTTTTCTGAGACTACTTGGATTTTCCACGTTGTACTGAGATGCAAGTCTCATCAACTCATCCATACTTTTCTTCTTCATCTCAGATAGATTCATCACTTTTGGATTCATATACTTTTCCTCTTAAGATAGTTTTTGAATTGAATAAAAATTTCCTACTGCCATGCTTTATTTAATAAAAGAACTTTTTTAGCTATATTATGGATGGTTATTTTTGAAGGAATTATTTATTTTGTTTGAATGATGTCTTTAAATATTCTATTGATCTCGTCTTTAATGTCTTCTTTATCCCTATTTAGAGAATAAGACAACTCAGTAGTTATTAGAGACATTGCATGCTCCATAAGACGTCTTTCCCCAAAGGACAATTCCTTATCCTGAGATATTAGGATGAGTTCCTTTAAAACATATGCCACATCAACCAAATCACCACTTTTTAATTTCTCTGCATATTCCCTATATCGCCTATTCCAGTTCTGTCCCGCATAACCTTTAAAATCGCTCCAATCTGCCAAATATTTCAACACATTTTGCCCATATTCAGGGTCACAGACACATCTGAGTCCAACATTTTTGGCATTATTTACAGGGATCATCACTGTACCATTGTTGCTTAGAATACGAATAATATAAAAATTAGTCTTAATACCACCAACTTCCTTTTCCATTATACTCTCTACTATTCCAACACCTTGAGCTGGGTATACAACTAATTGATTTTTTTTAAACACTTGTTTAAGCCCCCTTTAAATAAACCCCTATCAAAAAAAATATTACCTCAATATAAAATAGGCCCCCGACAGTGCAGGCAAGTTTACATGAAAACAATTCTTTAGTCCACTATTTTAGATTATATTGGTCAAAGTTTTCTACCCTGAAACCATTAATAAAATTTAAGGCTTTATCCTTACCTTCTAAAAAAAACCGGTAAATGCCTTCAATAGTACCATCCAAAACTCTCTCTATTATCCTTAACTCAATTTTTTTAAAAGGGGACAACACCCATTCAGTTATGGTCATTTTCTCGTCTGGACATGGTCTTCCAATACCTATTCTTATTCTAAAAAAATCCCTGGTACCAAGGCTATTTATTATAGATTTAATACCATTGTGACCTGCATCTGACCCCCCAAATTTAAATTTCATTCGTCCAAATAAAATATCAAGATCATCATGAACAACTATTATATTATGGGGGAAGATATTAAACTGTCTAACCATCTCCGCTACAGCTATACCACTGCGATTCATAAAAGTAAGGGGCTTTGCTACTATACAACCCGGAATTATCGGATCTGCCAACTCAAAGGATTCACAAATTTTATTTTTGTGCAGACTCCGGACAAAGACCTCTTTTTTGTCTTTTAGATGGTCAACAAATAAAAATCCAATGTTATGTCTTGTGGTTTCATACTCTGGGCCTGGATTTCCCAGGCCCACTATCAAATATCTTTCTTTCACTTGTTTTTTTTAGGACAAAAAATTTTTTGGAGTGGATACATTAGAGGGAAGTTAAATACTAGGCCTCTTCAGCTTCTTCAGATTCTTCCTCTTCTTCAGTGGCTTCCTTCTCTGGTGGCTCAACTCCTAACACAGCAAAATTATCCTCAACATCATCTAGTCTAACACCCTCAGGTAGTTTTATATCTTTTACATGGACATTGTCATTGATATCCAGCTCAGATACATCTATCTCAATCTTTTCAGGAATTGCTGTTGGGAGACAAACAACTGGTATGGTCTCCCTATACACGTTTAACACACCCCCTCTTTCTTCTCCCTTGGACTTACCAACAGGAACAACAGAGACATCAACATACACTTCTTCGGACAGATCCACACCCAAAAAATCCACATGCAAGGCAAAATTTTTCACAGGATCCCTTTGAACATCCCAGATCAAGGCATGCCTGGTCTCTTCTTCTCCTCCATTTTTTATCTTTAAGTCAACTATCTTTGTCTTATGTACCTGTGAATACATCTTTTCAAACTGGGATGTTTTAACTGTCAGTGGGATATTTTCCCCTTTATTGTTATAAAATATAGCAGGGACATATCCCTTGGCCCTAAGCTTTCTGGCTACACCCTTTCCTTTTCCTTCTCTTTTTTCAACTTCCAGAACAAATTCCCCAACCATTTGTATATCTCCTTAAAAAAATTTTACATAAATTATGTAAACAATACACTTACAGACGACTCATTATGTATGTTATTAATAGCCTGAGCAATTAGAGCAGCAATAGAAACCACCTCTATTTTACCGCATTCTCTCGCCTCTTTAGTGAGTGGTATTGTATCTGTCACTATTAACTTCTCAATATTGGATTTTGAGATCCTTTCCACTGCTGGACCTGATAAAACTGGATGTGAGGCACAGGCTATAACCCCTTTTGCACCATTTTCAAGCAAAGCATCCACAGCAGTCATAAGAGTACCTGCTGTATCTACCATATCATCAACAATTATAGCCAACTTAAATTTTACATCTCCAATAACATGCATGGCCTCAGCCTGATTGGGCTTATCCCTGCGTTTATCTATTATTGCCAGACCACAGTCAAGCCTCTTGGCAAAGGCCCTTGCCCTTTCCATACCTCCTGCATCTGGAGAAACAACCACCTTTTCTTCTTCTATTTCCTTTAAATATTCAAGTAGCACCTTTGATGCATAGAGATTATCAACAGGGATATCAAAAAAACCCTGGATCTGAGCTGCATGAAGATCTACTGTGAGCAATCTGCTGGCCCCTGCAACTGATATAAAATCAGCAACCATCTTTGCGCTAATTGGTACACGAGGAATAACCTTTCTGTCCTGCCTAGCATATCCATAATATGGCACAACAGCAGTAATCCTTTTAGCACTGGCCCTTTTTAAGGCATCTAACATGAGACACAATTCAATAAGATTGTCATTAACCGGCTTACAGGTGGACTGAATTACAAATACATCGCTACCCCTAACATTATCCCCTATTTCTATTCGAATCTCACCATCACTAAAAGGCTTGGCTATTCGTGGAGTCAGGGGACAGTCTAAATTCTCTGCTATTGCCTTTGCTAAAGACAAATTTGAATTTCCAGTAACTAATTTCAATGTTCCATTCCTACCCATTGTTACAAAATCTTCCTAAGATTTTTTTGTTAATAATAAAAACTTACGGAATCAATTTATTTTTTTAGGCGTGATTTATAGAAGGGAAATTTCTAAGACCCCTTCTTTTCTAGAATTATAACACAGGGGTGGGAGGATTCGAACCTCCGCATCACGGGGCCAAAACCCGTTGCCTTGCCACTTGGCTACACCCCTTTATTGACAAATACTCTCGTTCCCCTCTGTTCAAAAAAATTTTTTACCATATTAATGGAATCAAGTCCAGCAAACAATGCCACTATGGCTGAACCACTTCCGCTCAACACACAAGCTCTCGCGCCTAATTTATAACACCTGGATTTAATCTTTAAAAGATCAGGATAGGTCTCTAGCACCACATTTTCAAAGTCGTTTGACCACCATCTGTATCCAAAGTGGGTCATGTTTTTAATCTCAAAAGTATCAATTGTCAAGGAATTGGAATCAAGAGTTTCTCTTTTTTTATCCAGTTCTCTATATGCCCATTTTGTTGAGATACAAACTTGTGGACACAAGACTATTATATATTGTCTATGGAAATTGACTTGTATCTCTTTGATTTTATCTCCTATACCCTCCACAAGTGCTGGTTTTGATTTCAAAAAAAATGGCACATCTGCGCCACACCTTTTGGCAATATCCAATAAAACTTTCTCTTTATGCTCACATTTTAAGTAATTCCCCAAAAACCTCAAAAGGGTAGCAGCATCAGAACTTCCTCCTCCAAGACCACTTCCTATGGGAATATTTTTTTCAAGACTAACATTTAATCCTGGCCAGAGTCCTGTACTTTCTCCAAATAGTACGTAAGCTTTATGGATGATATTGTTATATTCTAACTCTTTTATATTACACTTTAAGTTAAGTCCCTTCTTATCTACCTTCTCAATATAGAGTTTATCATGGGGATTTTTTAAGGGAAGAAAGATACTAACAAGATCGTGGTATCCATCTTCCCTTCTGTCCAAGACCTTAAGGACGATATTTACCTTTGAAGGACAGAGCAATTCTACCATAACCTTTCTACTTCAAAGGAATAGTTCTAAAAATTGTCTGTCCCTTTCTTTTTATAAGAAGTAAAAGCGCTCCTTTTTTCTTACCATCTTTCTCAATTACTTCTCTCAAGTCACCAACTGTATTTAATTCTTTAAAATTCCCTTTTAACAAAATATCATAAACCCTGATATCTGCTTCATCTGCCTTTGAGCCTTGTCTTACATTTAAAACAAGTAATCCCTTATCACTATCCAGATTATATTTATCCACATCCTGCTGAGTTACTTCTCTAACTTTCATACCCAGAATATAGCCAGCCTGGCCTTCTGGAGCCTCCTCCTCACCCATTGCCATATTTATCTTTCTTTCACCCAACTTGACCCAAAATTCTTTGACCTTACCATTTCTCCACACAGTGATCTTGGCCTTAGAATGGGGTTTCAAAAGTCCTATTTTTCTAGTTAGGTCGTGGGAATCTGAAACAGGTTTATCATTAACAGCAATTATAACATCACCCACCTTAATTCCAGCCTTATCAGCAGGCTCACCTTTTAATACCGATGCAACCAAGGCACCTTTTGGTTCTTTTAGACCAAGGGCCTTTGCAGTATTTATGTCCACATCCTGAATGGTAACCCCAAGCCATCCCCGCTTTACTTTTTTATATTTTTTTAGCTGCTCAATCACTTGCTTGGCCATATTGCTTGGAATGGCAAAACCAATACCCTGTCCACTAGCAACTATTGCTGTATTTATACCAATAACTTCGCCCTTTAGATTTAAAAGTGGACCTCCGCTATTTCCTGGATTTATGGAAGCATCTGTTTGCAAAAAGTTATCATATGGTCCTGCACCAATCACCCTGCCTTTGGCACTTATTATCCCTGCTGTAACAGTGTGATCTAGACCAAATGGATTGCCTATGGCAATAACCCAATCACCTGGGCGCATCTTCTCAGAATCTCCAAAAGTCAAGTAGGGAAGATCTTCCTTGGTATCGATTTTTAACAAGGCCAGATCTGTCTCTGGATCAGTTCCTATAATTTTAGCTTTAAAAGATTTTTTCCCACCCTTTAATATAACCGTTATCTCATCTGCCTTTGACACAACATGATTATTTGTAACAATATATCCATCTGGAGAAATTATAAAACCAGAGCCAAGGGCATGTTCTTTTCTCTTTGACTCTGGAATTTCTCCAAAAAATTTTTTAAAAAATTCATTAAATGGATCGTTCTCACCAAATGGAGAAAAGAATCTTTTGAGTCTCTTGGAGACTTGAACAACTTTTACAGTGCTGATATTAACAACTGCAGGGCTGGCCTTTTCAGCAAGCTCACTAAAACTGGGCAATTTATTATTATCAAAAAAAGCATAAGAAGATGATGCCACAGTCACAAAACATAACGAGATAATAAAACAGATCAATTTTCTCATAACACTTCACCTCCAAATCTTGGTATAACTTTATTCTGAAAAAATAAAAAAACGGTTTATTATTTCAGCATCCTCATCATATGCACTGATTTTTAATTCCTTAACTTTGCCTTTACATATAAATTTTCCATCTTTTAAAAATACATATCCCCCCGAGATCACTTTGGAATAGGGTATCTGTTCCCTTATCTCTTCGTGGAGAATCCTTTCTGGAAACAAAATTGGGATAACATCTCCTGAAAAATCTTCAAAGATTAAATATTTCATAATAGCCTCCTAAAACTGTATACGCATATTTTTCTAACTAGGTTGCAGGGCTTCATTTATAAGATCAAGGGTCTGTTTTGCATCCTCTTCTTCCAACCGTCTAATGGCAAAACCAGCATGTATAAGGACGTAATCTCCAACTTTCACTTCTTCATCCATCAAAAGCAATGAAGCCTGAACTGTTCCCTCTCCAACCTTACAATAGACAACCTCATCCTCAATCTTTTCAACCCTCAAAGGCACTGCTATACACATACGTATCTCCTTAATTCATATTCTCTTCTAAGTTAGCAAATAACTCAAGTAAATCCTTTGCTACAAAATCAGGGTGTTCCTTTTTTAGGTCTTCTATTGGAGTGTTACCTGTTGCCACTGCTCCGCTAATGACACCTGCTCTTTTTGCACAGATAATATCTATTGGGTGATCGCCTATCATTATAGATTCTTGCTTTTTTGTTTCAAGTTTTTTAAGGGCTGTCTCAATATGATTTGGATCAGGTTTTACCCGTAAAACCTCTTCTCTTGGCAAAAACACGTCAATTGTGTCTTCTATATCAGGAAACACCATCTTAACTGCTGGGGTGCAATTTCTGGTGACCACAGCTACTTTTGCACCATTTTTCTTGCACTTATCCAGTATTTCATACGTGTAATCAAAGAGCTTTCCCCGTCTAGCAGCCCTCATTTCCATATCAACGAGTATTAACCTACATCTGGTATTAAATTCTTTGGCCAAATCCCCATCTAATTTTTTAAAATCTTCCGTTAATTTTTCAATACACTCAAGCAAAGGCAAATCAGGGACCTGTATATCTACCCCACAGTCCTTTACAAAAATATCCTTAAGTAACAAAATCTTGCGTTTAATCTTATCAAAATTAATGGTCAAATTTGCCAGAGTACCGTCAAAATCAAAAATTATTCCCTTAAATCTCATAAATAAATACCATACTCTAAATTTGCAACAGATTCTGAGTAAGCTTCTTATCAATTTAGATGAAAATAATTGGAAAATGCATAAAATAACCAATCTGCTGTGGATGAGATATTAAGGCATAATTGGAAAAAACACAATACAAAAAGGTGGCTAGGGCAAAAGATATCTGCCTAGGCCACCTTTGCAATCTTCACTGCACAGACCTTGTATTCTGGAATACCTGCCACTGGATCCAAAGCAGGATTGGTAAGCATATTGGCAGGAGCTTCACTATAATGGAATGGCATAAATACAACACCGTCCCTGGCCCTATGAGAAACCTTCACCTTTGCCACAACCTTTCCCCTTCTAGATGCTACTTCAACCATGTCACCATCTGATAATCCGTACGTGGCAGCATCCGTTGGAGATATTTCAACAAAACACTCTGGGGCTATTTTATTTAATCCCTCAACCCTTCTGGTCATGGTTCCAGTATGATATTGAAACAAGATCCTTCCAGTTGTTAGCCATAGCGGATATTCTTCATCTACTGACTCAGCAGGTGGGAGATATTCTATAGCATGGAACTTGCTTCTTCCAATTGGAAATTTTTCTGTGTGCAGTATTGGCGTGCCTGGATGATTTTCATCTGGACACGGCCAATGCAATCCTTCTTTCTCTATCCGATCAAAGGTTATACCTGCATAAGATGGGGTAACCTTTCTTATCTCTTCAAAAATCTCCTCAACAGAGCTATATTCCATCTTATATCCCATACGAGTGGCAAGTTCGCAAATTATCTCATGATCTGCTTTGGCCTCTCCTGGAGGCTCTATAGCCTTACGTACACGGGATACCCGTCTCTCAGTATTTGTAAAAGTACCATCCTTTTCTGCAAATGCTGCAGCTGGAAGTACTACATCTGCAAGCTTTGCTGTATCTGTCAAAAATATATCTTGCACCACTAGAAAATCCAGATTCTCCAGGGCCTTCTTAACATGGCTAATATCAGCATCAGAGACAATTGGATTCTCACCAACAATATATAATGCCCTAATTGATTTATCTAAGGCCATTGGCACCATTTCAGTGACTTTCAAACCCACTTTATCTGGCAACTGGCTAACGCCCCATGCCTTAGCCATTTTTTCTCTAATCTCAGAACTTGTAACCACCTGATAGCCAGTGTATACATTGGGTAATCCCCCCATGTCACAGGCGCCTTGTACATTATTCTGTCCCCTTAAGGGATTAACACCACCACCTGGGATGCCTAAATTCCCACACAACATTGCAAGATTTGCAAGGGATTTTACATTATCTGTTCCAGTTATATGCTGCGTAATGCCCATCGTGTAGCAAATAGCAGCAGATTTAGCCTTTGCATACATCCTAGCGGCTTCAATGAGTTTTTCCTTTGGAATAGATGTTATTTTCTCCACGTATTCTGGCGTATATTTCTCCACTACCTTTTTTAGTTCCTCAAATCCTTCAGTCCTCTGATCCACAAATTCTTTGTCCAACAAATCTTCTTTTATGATCACATGCATCATCCCATTGATCCAGGCGATATCAGTGCCAAGATTCTGCCTAAGCCAGATATCAGCAAACTCAGTCAATTTGATCTTTCTTGGATCAACAACAATTAACTTTGTTCCTTTATGTTTTACAGCCCTCTTTATAAAGGTTGAAATCACCGGGTGATTTTCAGTTGTGTTGGAACCAGTTACTAAAATCACCTCTGCATTTTCTAAATCTCCAATATTATTGGTCATTGCACCACTACCAAATGCAGCGGCCAGACCGGCCACTGTTGAAGAGTGTCAGAGACGCGCGCAATGGTCTATGTTATTTGTACCTAATACTGCCCTTGTAAATTTCTGAAGTATATAATTTTCCTCATTTGTAATCCTGGCTGAGGCAAAAACTCCGATACTATCAGGACCATGCTTTGTTTTAATTTCACTGAGTCTCTTGGCAACAAAATCCAAAGCCTCATCCCACGAGGCCTCTCTAAACTCTCCATTTTCTTTTATCAACGGTTTCTTTAACCTATCATCAGCACTTATAAATCTAAATCCAAACCTGCCTTTAACACATAAAGATCCATAGTTTGGTGCTCTGTTAGCTCCATTGACCAAAAATACTCTGTTATCCTTTACATACAACTCCAGCTGACAACCCACTCCACAGTATGAACAAGTAGTTACAACCTTTTTCATTTCCCATTTTTTTGGACCAAGCCACTCATAGGAAGATTTCAATGCACCAACTGGACACGCCTGCACACACTCTCCACAACTTACACAAAAATTTTCATCTGGTGCAGGTAAAATTGGCTCTTTAAAATCCGCCTTCAATCTTTCAATAATTTTTTTACTTTCCACCCTCGAGTCTTCAAACTCCTTATCTTCAACTTTTTTTGCCTCTCCATCAACTTCAAAGACCCGGATGGCATTGTTGACCTGAACATCAAAACAGGCCTGAATACAGCGTCCACATTGAACACACTTAGAAGAATCCCATCTAATAAAAGGCGTGATATATTTTACAACATATTCCTTTTTCGCCTTTGTAAAGTCAATACCTTTTGCACCATATCTAAAAACCAGATCCTGTAGTTCACAACTTCCTGGTACAGGACAGGTTGGACAATCATGATACCCCATTGCTAGCAAATTCTCTAAAATTTTCCTTCTGTGGATTATACATTTATCACTTTCAGTTAGTATCTCCATTCCATCTTCTGCTTTTGTAACACAGGCCCTAACAAGCTCGTCTTTACCTGCAATTTCAACGGCACATATATTACATTTACCAGTTGGAGTTGAGCTTTTCTTTAAATAACACAAGGTCGGTATAAATATATTATATCTCGTGGCGATCTCTAAAATTGTTTGTCCAGGATTAAATTCACACTCTATCCCATTTATTCTGCACTTCATAAAAAAGGCTCCTTTTAATCATGTAATTAAAGAGACACAGCCTTGATAGCTATTTCCAAGACCCTGTGAGGTAGAATGCCCAACATTAAGGTTCCAGCCAAAGAAATGATTAAGCCTATTCCATTATATATACTCCCTTTTGGAGACATAACCTCCACAGGTGTCTCTGACCTTGTATACATAACAATTATCACCCTTAAGTAGTAATAGGCCGCTACTGCACTATTTAAAACCCCTATTATCACCAACCAGATATAACCCGCCTTGATGGCAGAACTAAAAACTGCAAATTTTGCAACAAAACCACCTGTTGGTGGAAGTCCCATAAGGGAACACATAAATATTGACATGCATAAGCCTATAACTGGTCTCCTGAAGCCAAAACCTTTAAAAGAATCAATATTGTCCTTTTGTCCAAGGAGATTCTCAACATACACTACCACACCGAATGCACCTAAATTCATAAAAGTATATACCAAAAGATAATAGAGTATTGCACCATATCCATACTGGGATCCCGCTACCACTGCTACAAAAATATAACCAGCGTGAGCTATTGATGAATATGCCAGCATCCTTTTTAAACTATCTTGTAATAATGCACAGATATTGCCTATTGTCATAGTCAATACCGCCAATATCCACAGCAAGGTATTCCATTCAAAATTAAATTTTGGCAGTGCTTGTCCAAAAACCCTAATAAATACAGCAAAAGCAGCCGCTTTAACCCCTACAGCCATATAGGCTGTAATAGGAGTAGGCGCTCCTTCATACACATCTGGAGTCCACATATGAAAAGGGACAAGGGCTATTTTGAATCCAAGCCCAAATAAAACTAGTGACGCTCCCAAGACCAGGTATGTATTTGAAGTAATTTCTCCTTCAGATACCATGCTTGCGATTTTTAAGAGATCAAGGGTGCCTGTTGCTCCGTAAATGTATGTTAGACCATACAAGAAAAATGCTGCTGCAAACGCACCTAACAGAAGATACTTTAAGGATGCCTCTATGGAAACCCTCTTTTGTTTTGTTATACCCACTAAAATGTATATACCTAGCGAAAATATTTCTAATGCAAGGAATACCATAATAAGATTAATAGACTGAACCATAAGAATCATTCCAGCTGAACTAAATAAAAGAAGCATATAATACTCGTTTATTTCAGCTCCCTCTTTAGCCACTGCATTTCTAGAGATGAGTATTACTACCAAAGTACCTATTAAGATAGTAGCAGTTAAAAATAGAGCAAATTCATCAATTATTAACATACCATTAAATAAAATATGCCTCTTAAAAGCCACTAAAACATATAAACTTAAAATCGCTAGGACAGTACCTACAATGGCGACACCACTTCCATAACGACCACTATCCTCTCTGGCTGTAACTGCTGACCCAAGTAACACAATAAGTCCTGATGCCAACAAAATCAAAAATGGCAAACACCCAACACTATCTTTAATGTACTGAATTCCTGGTATCATGATCTTTCGCCCTTTATTATTTTCAAGATGTTAATACCGGCCATATCAACTTGTTTTTTATTTATTTTGTCATATTTTTTTACTATCTGTTTTATAGATGGCTCCATTTTAGATAAAAAGGTATTGGGGTGTACTCCAATCCATACAATAAATATTATTAGTGGAACCAAGAGGTATATTTCCCTTGGGACCAGATCATTTATCTTAAGATTCTCTTCCTTTGTCACCTTTCCAAACATCACCCGTTGATACATCCAGAGCATATACCAGGCTGCCAATATAACACCTGTTGCTGCCAAAACACCCCACCACCACTTGGCCCTAAAGGCTCCTACCATTATTAAAAACTCACCTATAAATCCATTTAATCCTGGAAGTCCTATGGAGGATAAGGTGACTATCATAAATAAAGTAGCAAACATAGGAAGTGGTTTTGCCAACCCTCCAAATTCAGCTATAAGCCTTGTATGTCTGCGCTCATAAATCATACCAACCAACAAAAAGAGAGCCCCTGTTGAAAGTCCATGATTTATCATCTGAATCAAGCCACCACTGAGCCCCTGCATATTTAAGGCAAAAACCCCCAACATAACAAAACCTAAATGACTCACACTTGAGTATGCAATGAGCCTCTTTAAGTCCTTTTGAACCAGGCACATAAAAGCACCATATATAATACCTATTATGGCCAAAATTGCCATCAGCTCCATAAAATATACCGAAGCATTGGGAAATAGAGTTAGATTAAACCTCACAAAACCATAAGTTCCCATCTTCAGCAATACACCTGCAAGAATTACACTCCCTATTGTTGGAGCCTCAGTATGTGCATCAGGAAGCCATGTATGAAATGGAAACATGGGAACCTTGATAGCGAACGCTATACCAAATGCAAGAAATAGCCAGAATTGATAATTAAAAGGCAGATCTAATTTCATGAGTTTTAAAAGATCAAAGGTGTATTCACCAGTGACCTTTGCATTGTAGAAATAGAGAACTAGGATCCCAACCAGCATCATCATGGATCCAGCCATGGTATAGAGAAAAAATTTAATAGATGCATACTTTCTCCTGGCTGGCGCACCCCACACCAATATGAGCAAAAACATGGGTATCAACATAAGTTCCCAGAAAATATAAAATAAGAACATATCCAGAGCGCAAAAAACACCTATCATGGAAATTTCTAAGAACAGGAAACAAATGAGAAATTCCTTTACTTTATCTTTTATATCACTCCAACAAGCAGCTATGCATATAGGACATAAAAACGTTGTAAGCAAAACTAACAATAAACTTATACCATCAATACCCACGTGATAACTAATTCCTAAAGATGGTATCCACTTGAGCTTTTCCACAAACTGAAACTGTCCAGTATTTTTAAAGAAAAAAAACAGAGTCAAGGAAATAATAAAATTTATTAACGTTGTCCAAAAGGCTATCCATTTTTGCAAATATCCGTCTGTTCTCTCTGTAAATGCTATAAATACTATGCCAACCAATGGAAAGAACGTTATTACTGAGAGTATGGGAAAGTTAAATTCATGCATAACTTAAAACCTTTCCTGTTTTTAAAATATATTTACGAGCAATACCACAACTGCCCCAATAAACATAATCAACCCATAAAATTGTACATAACCTGTATTAATACGTCTAAGGGTAGATGATGCATACACCATGGTCTTACCAGTACCATTTACAGCTGCATCAATAATATTTTGATCAACCACATATGATAAGATCTGGCTTAGATTATATAAAGGCTTGACTACTATTATCTGATATATTTCATCTACATAGTATTTATTGAACAGTAATCTGTATAGCCCCGCAAACTTCTCTCCAAGTCTCTTGGGGAGTTCTGGCTTTTTAATATAAAAATTATACGCAATATATATACCAATGCACGCAACAACTAAAGATAGAGCCATCAAAGCACCTTCTAACCATATTCCCGCCTCTGCCCCGTGTTCTATACCACCAATCTCATGAGCATGATGAAAAACTGGCTCTAAAAATCCACCTAAAATCTTTAAATTGTGGAAAAATGGTAGTTGAATCCAACCACCTATAAGAGACAATATCCCCAATACACAAAGGGGCAAGGCCATTCTCCATGATGGCTCATGGATGTGTTTTTCTACCTCTGGATCAACCCTGGACTCTCCATGAAATGCTATAAAATAGAGCCTGAACATGTAAAAAGCTGTCATAAGTGCACCAGCGATCCCAAGAAAATATAAAATATTATGGTGACCAATAAAGGTCTCAAAAAGTATCTCATCTTTACTAAAGAAACCAGCAAATGGGATTATCCCTGATATCGCTAAAGTAGCTGAAAGAAATGTTATATGGGTAATTGGCAGCTTTTTGTATAATCCACCCATTTTTCTAATATCTAGCTCGCCAGCGAGTGCGTGGGATACACTTCCAGCGCCCAAAAAGAGTAAGGCCTTAAAAAAGGCATGGGTCATGAGATGAAAAATACCAGCTGCAAAGGCACCTACCCCACAACCCAAAACCATATAACCTATTTGACTTATAGTGGAATAAGCCAATACCCTCTTCATATCCACCTGCACCAGGGCCATTGAAGCAGCGAACACAGCTGTTAATGCGCCAATTGTTCCAGCAACTCCTAAGGAAAATGGAGCCAAAGCATACAATACACTACACCTCGCCATCATATACACACCTGCAGTAACCATAGTTGCAGCATGAATTAATGCGGATACTGGTGTTGGACCTTCCATTGCGTCTGGCAACCACACATACAAAGGTATCTGGGCTGACTTTCCTGTTGCTCCTAAGAAAAGGAAAAGTGTAGCCAATGTGATAGTTGTGCTACCAACAGTGAACATTTCTGGAGCTTTTTCAAAAACTTCTCTAAAATTAAGAGTATGGAATGTGGTAAAGATTATAAACATGGCCACTAAAAAGCCAAAATCCCCTATTCTATTTACGATAAACGCCTTTTTCCCAGCATTAGAAGCAGAATCCTTTTCAAACCAAAATCCTATCAGTAGATAAGAACATAAACCTACTCCTTCCCAACCAACAAACATGAGAAGAAAGTTATTTGCCATCACAAGAGTAAGCATCATTGAAACAAAAAGATTTAAATACACAAAAAATCGTACATATCCAGGATCTTCCTCCATATACTCGCCAGCATAGATGTGAATCAAAAAGCTAACGCCACTCACAACCAAGACCATTACCATGGTCAGAGGATCAATTAAAAATCCCGCTGGGATATTTAATATACCAGTTTTTATCCAATCAAAAAAGACTACCTCCACTACCCTAGATTGTGGAGAGAGACTCAAAAGATCAAAAAGGGTGTATATTCCGCATACAAATGCAAGACCAATTGCACTTGCACCAATGGTAGCTACCACCCTTTTACTGAAATATCTTCCAAAAAATCCATTAATTAAAAATCCTAAAAATGGGAAAAAAACAATGAGCCATACGTATTTCATCATTAGTCTATCCCTTTACCATTTTAAAAGATTAGGTCTATCTGCTGAAATTGATTTAAAATGTCTATACATATTAACTATTATAGCAAGACCAATAACCACCTCTGCAGCTGCAACAACCATCACAAAAAATACATATACCTGGCCATTTAGATTACCCAAATATCTTGAAAAGGCTACAAAACTCAAATTTGCAGAATTTAACATGAGCTCAATAGACATAAAAATAATTATTGTGTTCCTCTTAAATAAAACACCTATAATTCCAATGGTAAAGAGCAGTCCGCTTAAGACTAATAAATAACTTAAGGGTATCATAACAATGTCCTCTTATGTATTTTTTTTCTTCCCTAAAACTATAATTCCAATAGCTGCAACTAAAAGTAAAAGTGAGGTTATTTCAAAAGGAAGTAAAAATTTACTAAAAAGAATTTTTCCAATTGCTTTAGTATTACTATTGTCTAAAAACATCCAGTCAAGGCCTTTTAAACCTTTCATTAGTCCAGCATTATATAATGATGTGGCAACAGAAAATACTATGGCAAGGAAAATAAAGCAAAAAGATAAGACTACAGATAAATTATTCTTAAAATAGACTTTTTCTTTAGCTGTGTGCTTTACATCTAATAACATAATAATAAACAAAAATAACACCATGATTGCGCCAGCATAAACGAGAACCTGCATTAGGGCTATAAACTCAGCATTTAAAATCACATAAATAGCTCCCATTGAAAAGAAATTAACAATAAGGCTAATAGCACTCTTGATTGGATTTTTAAAAAAAACCACACATAACGAAGATATTACACATAAAAATGCAAAAAAGAAAAATAAAAGCATCTCCATACTCAATACCCTTTACTTTATTAGCTTTGGTAAATCATATATTAATTTTGACCTCTCATATTGTGCCAACTCATATTCATTGCTCAATTTTATTGCGTTCTTTGGACAGACCTGTTCACAATATCCGCAATATATACATCTACCTAAATCAATTATATATTTTTTTGGATATCTAATTGAAGGATCAGCTCCTTCATCAGCTTCAATATATATTGCCTGGGGGGGACACACAGCCACGCATAAGGAACAAACAACACATTTAATTTTTCCAGCATCATCTAAGACCAATCTTGGTCTTCCCCTAAATCGCTCTGGTATTTCTCTTTTTTCTTCAGGATACTGAATAGTTATCTTTTTACTAAGGGCCTTTTCAAATGTCTTTTTCAGCCCTTGAATCAAGGGATAAATTATAGTTCTTACCATGCCACAATAACTCCTCTATAAGATAAGGACACATACACCCGTTGCAATTAGATTGGCCATAGCTATGGGAAATAGATATTTCCAACCAACACTCATAAGTTGATCAAACCTGACCCTAGGATAAGTCCCTCTCACCCAAATAAAAAATACAAATAAACAAGCTACCTTTATTATAAACCACAAGCCAGAAGGAAGCCATGGTCCTTGCCAACCACCTAAAAACAAAGTTACTGCAATTGAGCTAATAGTTATTATGTGAATGTATTCAGCAAGATAAAATAAGGCAAATTTCATGGAACTGTATTCTGTATTAAAACCTGATCCCAGCTCATTTTCACACTCTATTAGGTCAAATGGGGTCCTGCACGCTTCAGCAAAACCTGCTATCATATATAAGACAAATCCAACTGGCTGATACACTATATTCCACATATGCTTCTGTGCTTCCACTATCTCTGTCATTCTAATTGAGCCAGTTATCATTAATACCCCCATTATGGAGATACCTAAAAAGAGTTCATAACTCAGCATCTGGGAAGTAATTCTCATGGCTCCTAAAAAAGAGTACTTATTATCTGATGACCAACCAGCCAAAAGAACACCATAGATACTAAGGGAAGATACCGCGAGGATAAATAATACTCCCCCAGGCAAATCAGCAATTACTCCCCTGTTCATACTGTATTGGGTTAAATCTATGGTCCTGCCTAATAAATGAATGGCGTTTGGCAAGACTTTGTCTGCAAATGGAATGGCAACAAATGGGAAAAGGGCAGTAACTCCCGCAATTATTGGTGCAAGAACATAAAGGGTTTTTTCTGTAACAGGCAGGGTTATATCTTGTTTGCAGAAAAGCTTAATGCCGTCTGCGATGGATTGCAGAATCCCAAATGGTCCACACCTATTTGGCCCATAACGAAGCTGAATAAACCCTAAAATCCTCCTCTCTAAATAAACACCTATCATCACTCCTATCATTATGAGGGAAACCAATACCAAACTCTTAATTAGCGATATAATCACAAAAATTAGGGTATCAGACATAAACAATTCCCTTTTTAATGCTGTTAAAACCTATTACCTATCCACGTCTGCCAGTACAATATCTATAGTACCTATAAGTGCGATTAAATCTGACAAAAGCCTTCCCTTTGCAAGCTTTGATATAACCTGCAAGTTCACAAAGGAAGGAGTCCTTATCTTAACCCTGTAAGGATGTTCTGACCCATCGCTTACAATATAAAATGCAAGCTCACCCTTTGGTGCTTCTGTATGATGAAACACCTCTCCCTTTGGGGTTTTAAACCCCTTCACAACTAACAGATAATGGGGAATTAAATATTCACCATTTACCACTTTTTCTTTAGGGGGAAATGCTACTTTATAGTCATCTATCATTATGTCCCCTTTCGGTATCCTATCCAGGGCCTGAAGGATTATCCTGCAACTCTGTCTCATCTCTTCAAGGCGTATTAAATATCTGTCATAAGTATCTCCATTCTTCCCAAGGGGAACTATAAAATCAAACTCATCATAACCTAAATATGGATCCACCTTTCTAATATCAAAATCCAATCCAGATCCCCTTGCCATTGGACCACTTAGGCCCCAATCTAAAACTTCATCTATTGACAAGACCCCTACTCCCTTTGTCCTGTTTATCCATATGGGATTTTTGGTAAGCAGGGTCTCATAATCCTTCATCTTTTCTGGTAATTCTTCTGCGAATTTCCTTATCTCTTGCTCCATGCCGTCGGGAAAATCCTTTGCAACGCCCCCCACACGAAACATATTTGGAAACAACCGCTTTCCCGCCCATTTTTCAAAAAAATCCATTATCACTTCTCTATCCCTTAGGGCATAAAAAAGAGGAGTCATGGCCCCAAGGTCATGGCCATGGGTGGCCAACCAAAATAGGTGGCTGGCGATCCTTGTGAGTTCCGCTACAATTACCCTGATATATCTTGCACGTGGTGGAATTTCTTCAATTCCAAGTAGCCTCTCTACTGCCAAAACATAACCCAAACTGTTGGCAGCACCAGCCAAATAATCAACCCTTTCTGTTAAGGGGATAGACCTATGATAGGTCCTATTCTCCATGAGCTTTTCAATTCCCCTGTGCAAATACCCAATATCAGGGTCACAACTAACAACTACCTCGCCCTCAAGTTCCACAAGCAGCCTAAGTACCCCATGAGTACTTGGATGCTGAGGACCAACATTTAATTTAATTATTTCTTTTCTCATCTCTGCCTTCTACTGGATAATCCTTTCTAAGTGGATGACCATCAAACCCTTCCCAAAGCAAAATTCTTCTTAAATCAGGATGTCCGTCAAAAATTATACCAAACATATCATAACATTCTCTCTCATGCCAATTGGCTGTAGACCAAAGTCCCACAACCGAAGATATTGTGGGTGGCTCTCCCTTTGCAAAAGTCTTTACCCTAATGAGCCTTTTTTCTGAATGACACCACAGGTGATAAACCACTTCAAAACGTGGCTCATTAGGCAGGTGATCCACTGCTGTTAAATCTATCAAATATCTATATCCAAATCGATCCCTAAGTAGCTTAAGTACGTCTATGATACTTTCTGATTCAACAACCAATGAGACCTGTCCTCGAAATTCCTGAACTGATTTTACTGATTCTTTTGGTAACGCAGACAAAATTTTCTCAGTGTACTCTTTTATATCCATAACTAACTCTTCACTTTTTCAGGAAACTTTATGTGTTCATATTTTTTGGTAAGCCACTTATCCTGCATAATTTTTTCGTGAATCTTGGTAACTCCATAAAGCAAAGCATCAGGAGTGGGAGGGCAGCCTGGAACGTACACATCTACTGGGAGATATTTATCAATACCCTGCACAACTGCATAAGACCTAAAAATACCGCCACTAGTAGCACATGATCCCATCACCATTACCCACTTTGGATCCACCATCTGCTCATAAAGCCTAAGCACTGCTGGCAACATCTTCTTGGTTACTGTTCCAGCTACTATCATCATATCAGCTTGACGGGGAGATGGCCTATAGGCCTCCATGCCAAACCTTGCAATATCAAACCTTGCAGCTGCAGTACAAATCATCTCAATGGCACAACATGCAAGACCAAAGGTAAGAGGCCATACAGAATACTTCCGAGCCCAATTAACTACCTTCTCAAGTGTGGTTACTAGAATACCACCAGATTGTTCTATTCCCATCTTAACGCACCCTTCTTTATTACATAAAACAGTCCAATTAAAAGAATAGCAAAAAATATTATCATCTCCACAAACCCAACAACACCTAAATCCCTATAAACAATTAACCAGGGATAAAAAAATACCACCTCAATATCAAACACAATAAAAAGCATGGCTATAATATAGAATTTAATAGGCACATAAGCTTCTTTTGGTCCAGCAGGATCAAGACCACATTCATAGGGAATCTTCTGAATTTCAGTAAGTGGCTTTTTGCCTACAAGGGAGGACAAGAAAACAATAGCACACATCATTAATATTATAAGTATCAAATACAATAAAACAGGCACATAATAAACATTCATTGCCATCACCCTCAATTTTTTAACTACTTAATTTTTTTGGAATCTGAATAAATCGATAAAAAATATTTTGTCAAGAAGAAAAAAATTTTTTTGCTATATTTTTTTGCACAAATCCGCATTATCTTAAAAAATAAGGCATCCCATATTGTTTTAAAATATATGAGCCAATTAAGCTTAATGTGCATTTTATAAAAAACTACAACTCAAAAAATTTTAAACTCCTTTACGTGTCCTTTTGACTATACCAAAATCTTTTGTTATATACTATTTTTATAGTAAAAGAATTTGATTCAAATGTATTCGAGTCTTTTTGGGGACATTTAATTAAGGAGGGTCTTATATGCACATCAAAGTAATAGCTACAATAGGTCCAAGTTCCTCATCTAAAGAGGTACTAAAGGAAATGGTATTAAAAGGAGTCAGTATATTTAGGCTTAATTTCTCCCACAGCACACCAAAGGGGTTTATACCAATAATAGAAACCTTAAGGGAAATTGAATCAGAATTAGGGCTCCCAATAACTATAATGGGAGATTTAAGCGGACCAAAAATAAGGATAGGAGAAGTAAAAGATTCTCCATTATATCTTGGAAAGGGATATAAGGCAATCCTAGGTCTTGAATCTTTTAGAGAAAAATATGAAGACAGAGAAGTTCCGTTTTTAGGAATAAAAATTAAGGAGGCCATACAAGGGCTAAAGGTCGGAATGAAGGCTATTTTAAGCGATGGGATACCAATATTTAGGGTAGAAGAAGTATTAGTTCCGGATAAGGTATATCTATTAGAAGTTGAATCTGGCGGGAGTGTTTCTTCAAATAAAGGGATTAACTTTCCAGGCAAACACATATCATTGCCTGCCCTTACAGAAACAGACAAAAAGAATCTCCACGAGGCAATGGAACTTGGGATAGATGCATTTGCCTTATCTTTTGTTCAAAACAGACAAGATATTATTGATATCAAGGATGAAATACAAAAGCATAATAAATTTGTCCCTGTGATTGCAAAATTAGAACGTGCTAATGGCGTTGAAAACCTGGATCAAATACTTGAAGTTGCAGATGGAATAATGGTGGCCAGGGGTGACCTTGGGCTTGAGTGTCCTTTACCCTCCTTACCCATAATACAAAAAAGGATAATTAATGCATGTAATAAACAGCACAAACCTGCAATAGTTGCAACTCAAATGCTACTTTCCATGGTCCATAATCCCCTACCAACAAGGGCAGAAACAACAGATGTTGCAAATGCAATTATGGATGGTGCAGATTGTGTGATGTTGTCTGATGAAACAGCTGTCGGCAATTATCCCATTGAAGTTATCAATATTATTAAAGAGATAGCGCAAAATACAGAAAACTACATCTTTGAACAACAAAAAGAACCATTAAAGCCAACACACGAAATAGATCCTGGCTCTTATCTGGCCTATTCAGCTTGTTTACTGGCAAACTACGCCAATGCAAAGGGCATAGCCTGCCACTCCACCTCGGGAAAAACAGCCAGATTAATCTCCAGTTGCAGGCCTAAACAAAAAATCTATGGCCTCACTCCTCACATGGAAGTAATAAAATACCTAAATTTCATGAAAGGGGTTGTCCCAATATTATCAGATGCCAAAATTCCTAACCATTTAGATAGGGTGGAGAATTTTGTACAACACTCTAATCTATTTAAACCAGGAGACAAAATCATTATTACATCTGGTCAACCAACTCCAGGACAATTAAAAAAACATACAAACCAGATAAAAATATACTTTAAGTAGATTAAATAACACAACACTGTGACATCTTGCCTAATCCAATAATAAGCCAGGCACATTAACCTAAGTTTGTCAAAGCTTTTGACAGACTTAGGTTTGATAAAATCCTTTTTCTTTAAAAACACTTGCATAAAATAGGGATGTTATGTTAAAAAAGTACAAATTAAATTATTTTATTTTCGGAGGTAGATAAAAATGAAAAAAAGTCCTTACTGGCCAGACGGTGTACCAACTGAGATAAATGGATTTAAAAAACCTCTATACGATCTATTGGACGAATCAGCAAACCTATATCCAGATAAAACCTACACAATTTTTCAGGGAGCCACTAAGACCTTTAAACAAGTCAGAGATTATGCAGACAGGATTGCCAATTTTTTAAAGAAAAATGGTCTGAAAAAAGGCGATAGGGTGGCAATATTTCTACCCAATATTCCACAATATCCAGTTATTTTCTTTGGAGTACTTAAGGCTGGTGGAATCTGTGTGAACTGCAATCCCCTCTATACTCCAGGAGAGCTAAACCACCAATTAAATGATTCAGGAGCAACTTGGGTATTTTGTATGGATCACCCACAATTTTATAAAACTGCCATAGAATCAATAAAAAATACTAATGTAGGAAAAAATAACATAGTTATTTGCAATATAAAAAACTGGTTGCCCAAGGTAAAATCTATACTTGGTTCTTTACTTGGGAAAATCCCCAAAGCTGAGTCCCATAGACCAGAACACAAATTTTTAGATGATATTTTAAAAAATACTCCTCCAATAGAAAAAAACCAAGAGGTGGATCCAGATGATCCAGCTGTCTTAATTTATACAGGAGGTACAACAGGTCTTCCCAAAGGAGCTGTATTGACTCACACTAATTTGGTATTCGACGTCATGGCTTTGGAGCAATATGTGAGGATCCCCCACGAAGAGGGCGCTCCCCCTGAACCACCTAGAAAGGGAGGATTTCATTGCTATCTTGGTGTACTTCCATGGTATCACAGCTTTGGGCTGACAGTTTGTATGTTGGCAGCCTGCAGTAGTGGTTCAAAAGTTATATGTATCCCTGATCCACGGGCAGGTAATCCACCTTTTACTGAGGTATTAAAACAAGTGGAAAAATTCAAGCCAACATTTGTTGTAGGGGTTCCTACTTTGTTTTCTGCCTTTGTGAATCATCCTTTTATTGACAAATTTGACCTGACCTCCATTATTTGCTGTGCTTCAGGGGGTGCTCCATTGCCAGTGGAACTGGCTAAAGAATTTGAAAGGAGAACTGGCTGCACAATATATGAAGGCTATGGACTAACTGAGACATCTCCAGTAATTTGCGCAAATCCATCAGACAAGGAAAAAAGAAGATTTGGTACCGTGGGATTCCCACTTCCAAATACTGAGATCAAAATAGTAGATCTAGATACAGGTACAATTGAACTACCTCAAGGAAAAGATGGAGAAATAGCTGTATCAGGCCCCCAGGTGATGAAAGGCTATTGGAAAAATCCACAGGCTGATGCCCAAGTTTTCAGAGAGATAAAAGGAAAAAGATTTTTCTTAACTGGTGATATTGGGCACTTTGACGAAGATGGATTCTTAGTAATAACTGACAGAAAAAAGGATCTTATAATTGTGGGCGGATTTAATTGTTATCCAAGGGAAGTTGAAGAAGTATTATACGCCCATCCAAAAGTAGCACAAGCAGCAGTAATTGGAGTACCACACCCAAAAAGTGGAGAAGTAGTAAAGGCCTTTATCCAATTAAAAGAAGGGGTGAGTGCCACTGAAGAAGAAATATTGGAATTTTGCAAAGAACGCCTCGCAGGTTATAAACGACCAAGATACATAGAATTTAGAAAAGAACTCCCAACTTCTGCAGTTGGAAAGGTACTTAGAAGAGTACTTAAAGAAGAGGAACGCCCCTAACTAACTGGTTGTTGACCTTTTCATATATGTATGTTTTCTAACAAGTAGTTTATGGCACCAAGGAATTTAGATAAAAATGCCTATTTGCATGAGGAAAACTCAAACCCAAAAAAATCTTTAACTAATAATATTCTCAAAAAATGTACATTTCAAAGGATAAACTATCTGATTTACACCTCGGTGAACTTAGCCCAGGCAAATTAATGGACCAACTCAAATTTTGTCCTGAAGTCTTTAATTTCTTAAAATCAAAGGAGATCGCCCTGGGAAAAATCAGGCCCATTATCACTTATATGACATGTTTCACCATATGGATACTCAGACAAACCACTACAAAAAAAAGAGAAACACCTGAAGGATTTTTTGACGCATTGTGGGACAAATTCTCAGCAAATAAAAAAGTTGCAAAACTCGCTGGAGATATTGTAGAAGCACTGGAACCTGAGCTTTGGAACTTCTTTTTAAACATACTAGAAAAAGAGTGCCAGAGAGGGGAAAACATAACAAAAGAAGAAATAGGAACAGGTGCCCTTGTATTTTCCATAGAAGTAATGGGTCTTATCTATTCCTTTGGCAATGATGAAACATTACAAAAATTAACCAATTTACTTGCTGAAAAATGAGACATCTAACATTACCTTTAAAAAGAAATCCCCTAAAAATTACCTACCGTTTAGAAAATAAAAAAAATACCCCTCCATCCACCTTAAATATCTGCATTTTGAGCTATAGGAGCAATCCATTTTGTGGGGGACAGGGGGTTTATGTAAAATATTTAAGCAAGGCCTTACGTGATTTAGGTCACCATGTAGATGTGATTAGTGGAGAACCTTATCCAGAATTATTTCAAGGGATAAGGCTAATTCCACTCCCTGGGATGAATTTTTACGGTTATGAAAAGACCTTAAGCGCCATAAAGAAGAGAAAAATAAAAAATATTGCCGACTTATATGAAGTCATTTCTTACAATACTGGAGGATTTCCTGAACCCCTTGCTTTTAGCATGAGGGCAGCAAATCTTTTATTAAAAAAAATAAAAACCAAATACCATATTATCCACGACAACCAGTGTCTCAGTTATGGGCTCTTACCTATAAAAAAGAAGTTCCCTTTAGTTGCCACAATACATCACCCCATAACCAAAGATCTAAAATTTTCCCTGCGCCATGAAAAAGATTTTTTTATGAGGCTGCTTATAAAGAGATGGCATAGCTTTTTGTCCATGCAAAAGAGGGTGGCAAGGAAAATTTCCCACATACTCACAGTATCAGAAACTGCAAGAAAGGATATTCACAGGGATTTTAAAATAGATTTGGAAAAAATCTACGTGGTTCATAATGGAGTGGATTTTGAGAGATTTAGACCTCTGCCACACATAAAAAAAGAGCCTTTTCGAATCATCACCACTGCCAGTGCAGATGTCCCATTAAAAGGGCTTAATTATCTAATTGAGGCCACTTTTATTGTAAAAAAAGAATTCCCTCAGATAAAATTAACTGTAATTGGCAAACCCAAAAAAGGCGGTTCAACAGAAAAAATTATAAAGGATTATTCTCTTGAAAATATTATAAAGTTTGTATCAGGATTAGATGAAGAGCAATTAGTAGAAGAATATGCTAGCTCCTCATTGGTAGTAGCCCCATCACTTTACGAAGGTTTTGGGCTCCCTGCAGCAGAGGCCATGGCGTGTGAAAAGCCAGTTATTTCCACAACAGGCGGAGCACTAAAGGAGGTTGTTGGAGATGCTGGAATCTTAGTCCCTCCTGGAGATCCCAAGGCCATTGCTAGGGCCATTATATACGCATTTAACAATCCAAAAAAGATGGAAGAGTTGGGGAAAAAGGCTAGAAAAAGGATAATTGAAAACTTTAACTGGAATTTGGCCGCAAAAAAGAGTGTTGAGGTCTATGAGGAGGCCATCTTAACTCATGCTAACAGTTGATTTTTCCAATTTAAGTATAAAACCAGGCACCAAAATACTAGACCTTGGGTGTGGAGAAGGAAGACACCTTCACAATGTATACCTCAGGGACTCAGTTACCGCTGTGGGTCTAGATCTAGATTTTAATTCATTAAAAATGACCAATGAAACCTGCAAAAAATATTTCCCCATGGGAAATAACAAAGATAAAAATTGGCTCCTTTTACAGGGCAGATGCGAAATATTACCTTTTAAACGAGAAATATTTGATATAGTAATTTGCAGTGAAGTTTTGGAACATATAGAAAACTATCACAGGGTAATAAAGGAAATATGGGGCGTCCTGACCCCCAATGGCCATTTAGTTGTGTCTGTTCCCAGATATTTACCTGAGAGGATATGTTGGGCCTTGTGTAATGACTACAAATATGAAAAGGGTGGGCATATTCGAATTTTTAAGGTATCTCCATTGGTAATAGAAATTGAAAGACTGGGGTTTAAACTCTATAAAAAACACTATGCCCATGGCCTGCACTCTCCATATTGGTGGCTAAAATGTCTAAATTGGAAAAAGAGAGACACTTGGTTTCCAATTAAGCTATATCATAAATTATTAATATTAGACATAATTAAAAAACCTAAGTTTACTAGATTCTTGGATAAAATACTTAGTCCCATAATTGGTAAAAGTGTAGTTCTATATTTTAAAAAGGTGGGGAAAAAGTGGTAAAAAATACATTTCCTTTTAAATTAATATCTAAAAAGGAGCTAAATGAGACTGCAAGGTATATAGCTAAAAATCAATATCCCTCAGGGGCTATCCCCTGGTTTAAAAAAAACATATTAGACCCATGGGATCACGTAGAAGCTGCAATGGGTCTATCAATTGCTGGATTTATTAAGCAAGCAAAAAAGGCTTTCATGTGGATGGCAAAGATGCAGGAGCCAGATGGGGGATTTTGGCCTGCATATGATGATACTGTTCCATTAGATAAAAGCAGGAAGGAATCCCACCACGCTCCATACCTGGCCACTGGATTATATCACTATTTTTTAATTACTAAAGATATAGAATTTTTATACACAATGTGGGAGCATGTAGAGGCGGCCATTGAATTTGCCTTGAATCTCCAAAGCCTAGAGGGAGAAATATATTGGGCCTTGCTACCTGAAAATAAAATTTATAAAGACTCTTTAATTACTGGATGCTCATCAATATATAAGAGCATTGAAAGTGCTATTTTAATAGCCAGAAAAATTGGCATAAGTAAACCTAAGTGGATAGAGGCCAGGGAAGAACTTAAATTAGCCCTGACAAAAAAGCCCCATCGATTTGACAGGACCTGGCCATCAAAAAATCGCTTTGCAATGGACTGGTTTTATCCTGTGATGTGTGGAGTGATTAGGGGAAATCAGGCAAGAAAAAGAATAAATGAAAAATGGTCTATATTTGTGGAACAAGACCTTGGATGTAGATGCGTAAGTGATGAGCCCTGGATTACTGTTGCTGAATCCAGTGAACTTGTAATAGCCCTTTTAGGAGCAGGGATGAACTCTAGAGCAATAAAGCTATTTAATTGGTTACACAAAAATAGAGATAAAGACGGAGCGTATTGGACTGGCTATCAAAAGGAGCTTAAAATATTCTGGCCAGAGGAAAAACCCACTTGGACTGCTGGAGTTCTCCTTCTGGCGGCAGATGCACTTTTAAAACTCACCCCTGCATCAAACCTATTCTTACAAAACTGGCTTATTACTCAGCCACAAATAAAAAAATTAATTTCTGTAAAAAGTGGGGTAAGCAGAAATGTATAAATACTCAGTACCCTATTCTTTTTAATATTCCAAGGGTATTTACAAATTTATATTCTTCAAAAAGCCCAGAGGCAAGAGCCATTTCATATACACGCCTTGGTGCATCTCCTCCCAGTGACGGGTCAAAAAATACGTCGTGTATCCCCAAAAAACCCCCAGGGATTATATGGGGTGCCCAGGATATATAATCTCTTTTGGCAGACTCAAAACTGTGACTTCCGTCTATAAAAACAAAGGATAAGGGAGTTGCCCATTTTCTTGCCACTATATGAGATTTAGCAACTATTGGAACAACATTATCTAACAATAAGGCCCTTTCTATGTTCTTTTCAAATTCATTAAAGGTATTTATTCTGCCCAACTTCTCATCATATAGCTCTGGGTCAAAATATTCTTCACCAACTTGATGTTCCTCTGAGCCCCTGTGATGATCAATGGAAAAAAGTATTCCTCCACTTTCTCTAACACCAACGCCTATGCAAATTGTAGAGAGGCCACAATAACTGCCAATCTCAAGGCATGGACCCATTCTAGCAGAGCTTAGCCCCATTTCATACAATGTATCCATTTCATCTTCTGCTAAAAAGCCTTTGACTTCTGATAAAAAAGGAACCTTTTCTTTTATTTTTGTCATAACTATCACCAGACAAACAAGGGGATGGAAAATCCCTTAGCCATCCCATCCCCTGTTACATAATTTAAATAACATTTGCATTCTTTAATGCATAAAGAACCACTTTTTGCATTAATTTCTCTTTTATTGTACTTGGATTATCCAATTTCATCCGCTCCAAATAAGGTCTTGCTTGAGCAGGATACGATCCTTTTGTAAACAAGGTCTTGGTAAGTTTTAGTTTGCCAAAAACATTTTCCTTTGCCAAGGCCTTTAATGCTCTTCCAAGAACCAATTCTTCTTTCGTAAAATCAGTTCCAAAAGGAAACTCCTTTATAACACCCTTTTGCTTGTATTTTTGCATCACACTATTAATTTTTTCTGGGTTATTATACCTAAACCTATCAGGAACTCTATAGTCCTTTGGAATCTTCATACTTTCTTTGGCCTTTTTAAGAAGTTTCTCCTGAAAACGAGAATCTGTTACATTCAAAAGGGCCATCATAACCTCTTTGTCTGTTTTTCCCCTTAAATCAGCAATGCCGTATTCTGTAACCACGATATCCCTAAGGTGCCTTGGAACTGTGACTTCTCCATATTCCCAGACAATATTAGACATTACTTTTCCGTTAATTGTTTTTGTGCTCCTCAACATTATGACAAATCTAGCATCAGGCAGGGCATGCGCCATGGCAACAAAATTATACTGGCCTCCAGGACCACTTAACACCCGTGAATTATTTAGTGTATGAGATATTATTGCCCCATTTAACATAACCATAAGCGCAGCATTTATAAAACGCCCATCCTTTCTCTGTAGAGATCTCAATTTTTCATCACCATAAAGTTGATTTATTTCATTAACCCCCCTCATATTTATCTCTTTTAATCTCTCTTCAGGCATAGCCCTCAAGTACTCATAAAATTTATTAGGACCAAAGAAAAAACTTGCATTTATCAATATTCCATTTTTTAAATGATCTCCAAGGCAATATTTGGTAACCTCATTGAAATTTGACTTATCACCTAAATCATTTGAAAATTCCTTATCACCAATTTTCAATACATTATTTTCTAAGGCTACTTCTTGTTTAAAGATCCCAAATTTTTTCAGGTAATCCACATCTTCTTGGGTCAACTGCTGATGAATGGCAAGCTCATCCATTAAATACTTTAGAACATCTGGATGGATCTTTGAATTTATTTTTCCCTCATTAACCAATTTTTGAATAGCAATATCATCATAAACCCGTCTCTTAATGATCCCTGCCTTATAAAGTTCTATCATTGTGTCAACAAACATCTCCGAGGATATATGCAGTCCTTCCTCAAATGTGCCTGTACCTCCGTAATTTCCTATTAATTCACTAGCAGTGTCTAATACACCAAGATCATTTAGAATATTTTTATACTCTGAATTATTTTGATGCCTTAATACAAGTCCACTTATAACAGCATCCCCAAGGGAGCCTATTCCAACCTGAAGTGTCCCACCATCCTTTACAAGACTACTTGCTTGCAATCCTACTGTCCAGTCAGTAAGAAATACGGGCTCCTTTGGCACATGAAACATCTCAAAATCATATTTTCTATTATCCACAACCACATCGTAAAAATCCTCTTCAACCAGTGCCTTGCCATACATAAATGGGGCCTTTTCATTGGTCTGGGCAACAATAACTCCTTTTTTGCCGTTTTCAATTTCCTTTCTCATTATTTGTCCGGCTTCTAGATGTGTATCTGGATCTGAACTCATGCTAAAATATCTTTTACCATTTATATCCTTTTTGTTTATTTGCTGGACAAGGACATTTACACCCTGAATTATTCCATCTCTCACTGCATGGGTGTAATTGGAACAAAGAAAATTTTGTTGAGAGTGTGCACAGTTAAGCCTGGCTCCTGGTTTGAAAAAAAACTGGATCAATTCAAAATTTGAAGGAGGATTAGAGAGTTCATTCACATATTCTAAAACAGGATAGTCAGGCCAAAGCCTTTTCACCATGGGCTCAATGAGCCTTTTTTCTAACTCGTTTTTCCAGGATGGGGGATTTAAATTAAGGGCTGTAATGAGTTTTAGATGGATAGACTTATCTTTTTTTATCCTTTGATAAAGGGCATTTAAAAGATGATTTGGCTTACCTATGCCAAAAGGAGCTGCTACTATAAGATCCTTGCCCACCCTTTTTATAATTTCATCAACACATGTTTCAACATCGTCTAAATATAAAGGTCTTTGATTATCCATAATAAATACTCCCCTACTAGATTTTAAATTTTATATCCTATGAGAAAATTTATCTACTATGTCAAGAAAAGTTAGAAAGGAAACAAAGTTTTTAAAAGGAAAGCACAATTTATATTAAACACAAAATTATTAAAGCAAGGCTGTAGTTATTTTTTCTAAGTAGCAATATAGCTCTTTAAAAAAACCGCCATCTCCAGGAAATGGCCCTGTTAATTTTAAAAGCAGGTTGTGGATTTTTGATGAGCCAAATTTATCCGGCGGGCGTTGGGTATTTTCCAGGAAAAATTGTCTCTGCAATATTATATACTCTTCAAAAGACTGAATGAATTTATTGAAAAGAGCCAAAAAGTCTTTTTTTGTTCTCCTCCAAAGTTCTTTGGAACTCTCTGTTGGTTGAAATTCCAGCAATAATGAACACATACACAAAAGGCTGTTTAAGCACAGACCTATAACTCCCCTTCTCCATCCAATGAGCCACTTCTTTCTCCAGCATATAAGAAAATTTTCCTGCGCCTTGTCTATAAGCTCTATAAGAGAATTTTTAACATAGATTAAGTCTTCATCTCCCCATCTTATATTAGGGTTTTTTAGATCAAGCTCCTCAATTTCTCTATATTCAATTTGATCTTGAATAAAATCAGACAAAATATGGACAAAAAACCTGTTGGCAAACTCAGACGCAGGGGTCTCAAGGTGGGGATAACTTAAAAGAAATCTTCCCTTAAAATAATCCCCAATAAGAATACATGGTTCAGATACAAGTAACTCAAAATTTAGATTTATGCCATATATATCCTCTACATGGGAGATGTCCATTTTTTCTAAGATATTATAAGGGATATCTGCAATCCAGAGGTCATCTCCTGGGGCATTATATCTTGCCAAGACTTTTACATTTTCAGAAGGAATCCAATCAAACTGAGAGGGCCACCATACTGGCATCTGCCCTTTATCCTCTACAAAAGAGCCATCTAAAAATGCATCATGATCTAAATCAACCCATATATGTCCACTAAAGTTTGGGAGACGCAAAGACATATTCTTCCTACCAAAGGGACATAATCCAAGGTTCAACTCCCCATGATTTAGAGCCAAACCTGCCCCTCCACAAATACCAATATAAATCCCACCTGTTTTCACATACTCCCTTAGTGTCTGAATCCCCCTATCTTTTAATGTTCTGGCCTTTTGTGATGCAAATCCCCCAGGAACTATTAAAACTTTTATATCCTTTAGTTTATCAAGTTTGGTGTTATCAATGAGCTCAAAATCAACCTCTAGTTCCTTGAAAAAATGGATAAACAAAACACCCCACATGTGTGAATCGGGAAAGTAGAGACCAATCATGAACTTAATTTTCCTCAGATTTTAGTGCATGGATTGCTGCATCTAAATCATACAGTTTCAATGGATTCATGCCTCCTCCCTTATACATCTCTGATGCAAGTCTTGCTGCCTCATAGGTAATCCACCCATGTTCCTCATAGAGTTTTGGGTCATCATCATTGTGTAACCTGAATTCAATAACTCCGTCTACCTCCCTCACATACATCTTTACCCTTTTATTTAAGGGCACGGGATAATAGAAAACACCACGACTATCCTTCACCTTGTACCTCCTCAATTTTTTTTGTTTTTCTTGGCCACGTCTTTATTATGGTGTGAATCAGAGTAAGCAAAGGTATGGCAAAAAATACTCCCCAAAGGCCCCAAAGACCCCCAAATATAATAACGCCCAACATTATTGCAACTGGATGTAAATTAACAAATCCTGACATAAGTATGGGGACCAATAGATTTCCATCTAAAAATTGAATAATTGAATATCCCAAAACTGAAACCACTAATTCTCTGGAAAATCCCCATTGAAAATATGCCACCAATGCTACTGGAACAGTCATCACTATTGCTCCAACAAAAGGGATTAAAACCGAAAGCCCTATAAATAAACTAAGCAATAATGCAAATTCCAAATGAATAATAATAAAAAACACATAAGTTACGAGCCACACAATAACTATCTCCCACATCTTGCCTTGCAAAAATTTAGCAATCTTTTCATTTACTTCTCTCCAAACCTTTGACGTAAATTCTATATTTTCTGGTAATAAATTTCTTAAATACATTAAAATAGCGTTTTTATCTTTTAGCAAAAAAAATGTAATTAAAGGCACTAATACGAGATATATTAAAAAATTTACAATGCCCATAATGGATGAAATAGAATAAGATAAAGCATTTTTTCCCAAACTTCTTATTTGATCCACTATAAAACCAGTTAATGTGTCTAATTGAATTTTGGATATTATATTTGGATATCTTTGTAACAGGTTTTTTATATGGCTCTTCCAGGTAATTATCATTGCAGGTAAATCCTGTAAAAACTGTGAAAACTGTTTTATAGCAAGTGGTATTATCCACAAAAATAAGACAATCAATGAAGTCATAAACAAAATAAATACTAAAATAACTGCAACTGTTCTTGGAATTTTTAATCTTTCAAGAGGTTTAATAATGCCCTCTAATATATATGCCAACATTATACTGGTAAATACAGGCACTAAATATTGACCCAAAAAATATATTGATATTGCAACTACAAAAACTATAATTAAAAAGATTGAAACTTGAGGATCATTGAGATATTCTTTTATTTTTTCCTTTAACCACATATTTACTCCGCCTGTTAAATTAAACCATACAATGGTCCACCACGTCTACCTAACTCTTTAATCTTGTTTATAGTATCTGGATCTTCTTCTAAAACTGGTGCGTGATATTTTTTTAGCCTTGCATCTATAATAATTGGTCCACGACAACCCCAATGTTTACATCTAATAAATGAATCTACACCATATATATCAGTAGCAGGATCTGAACGGGTAAAAGTGACCCACAAAAAATTATCCCAATTTTTTGTTGTAAAATCCACATCATCTACAACCACAATAAAACAGATTTCCTTTAGATCTTGGTCTTTTAAGCTCTCAGTTAACTCTATTATGGCTGGATCATGTGTATCCCTGTCCAGATTATGGGGAGGGCCTTTTATTACCAAAATAGACTTAAAAAACATCTTGGGATTATAAAACCCTTTTGCTAGGCGCAAATCATTATTTAACTTTGAAGTAAGAGTTCTTTTCTTTTTGCCTGCAACTGAAATTATCACCTTTGAACCCTGATTTAAACTAATTCCTGAGTAATCTAGGGTATCCATTGTTGTCCTGGTAATAAAGTGTAGATCCCTTGTTGGATCTAGCCTTTCCATTACATGTGTAAAAAAATATGGAATATCCTTTGTTGTGAGATGGGGATCATCTTCTTTTGCAGCAATAAATACATATTTTGACAAAGATGTCTGGGTATTGCCCAAAACAGACATACCAGCAGTTAATATTTCTTGTGGAATTCTATTATCTTCAAAGGGAACATAACTTTCTCTGGAAATTGCAAGTAGCAATGGGTGTACACCTGCTGCATCCACTGCATGTACCTCATAAGCTCCACTAAAAACCTTACCAACAAAAGGAGCTACAATTTCATGGATCACATCTCCAATTATTGAATCCTCTTGAGGTGGTCTTCCAACTGTTGTAAATGGCCAGATGGGATTTTCTTTATTGTAATACACCTTCTCTACCTGAAGCACTGGAAAATCATGAACTAGGCTATAGTATCCAAGATGGTCACCAAATGGCCCTTCTTTTTTAGTTTGTTTCCCATTCACATAACCTGATATACAAAAGTCTGCATTAACTGGTATTGGCAAAGAGCCTTTAGACTTGATAAATTTTATCCTATGCCCAGCCATTAGTGATGCAAAAAACACCTCTGGCATACCTTGTGGAAGGGGCATAATTGCACTAAAGGTCATTGCTGGAGGACCACCAACAAAGATATTTACTTTAAATTTCTCGCCCATTAAAATGGCCTTTTGGTGGTGATAGGCAATCCCTCTATGTATTTGATAGTGAAGACCAACTTCTTTATTTTCAATAAATTGATTGCCATTTAACTGAATTCTATACATTCCAAGATTGGAATTTTTAAAACCACCCTTTGTAGGGTCTTCACTATATACCTGAGGGAGGGTTATATATCCACCCCCATCCATGGGCCAGGATTTAAGATAAGGAAGATCACTTATTTTGCAGGTCTTAAAAAATTCATCAATATCTTTTTTTATAACCCTGGGCATTATACATAAACCCATTTTAAAAATATAGTACCACGCCTTTGGATCCTTTATAAGGGCTTTAGGGTCTTTGATAATTTTTAAAACCTTGTCCCATGTTTTAAAAAAATCTCTGAAAATATATTTGATTCTCTTTTTTGTGCCAAAAAGATTCCCCACCATTGGAAATTTTGTACCTTTTACTTTAGTAAACAAAATAGCAGGTCCACCCTTTCTAAAGATCCTTCTCTGGATTGCAGCAATTTCTAAGTTTGGATCAACTTCTATATCTATTACAACAAGATCTTTATTTTTGTATAAATCCTTGATGCAGGAATTTAAATCACTGTATCCCATGGTTACATATCAATATATATATCTGTTTTTTGTATTTTATTTTTCATCCACCTCTTTAAATATCCTTTAAATATTTCCCGAGATGTAGGCACCAACATACAAAGACCAAGGACATCTGTTATAAGTCCTGGGGTAAGTAGCAAAAGACCTGCTACAAAGATCATAAATGCATCAACTAATTCTTCTGTTGGCATAATACCTTGATACATATTTTCCCTGATCTTGTATAAAGTTCTAAGGCCCTCCCTTTTTGCCAGATATGCCCCAAACACTGCTGTTACTATAACCAGCATAATAGTGTTAAATGGTCCAATTACAGAACCTATTTTTATTAAAAAATAGAGCTCAATAATTGGAACCAGAAAGAAGATTAAAGCTAATTGAAACATAAATAATCTCCCTTAAGTTTTAAAGTGCAACAATGCCTTCTATTTTTGCTGCTTTTTTATAAATAGATATGACCTCTTCTGATGAGGAAACAAAACACCGTGCAGTTATGCTAATAAATTTTCCGCTTTTTGAGTTTCTGAGCTTTACCTCCTCTCCTTGAAATAGTTCTATTACCTGTTTTTTCCTATCCACAGGCACTATGAATTTAAACACATAGTGTTCTGGAAATACGTGTATTTCCTCTAATTTTTCTTTAAATCCTGTCCATGTAAACCCCATAATATCACCTCTTGTTATTTAATTTTTTTAGCATGTTAAATATTTTTACTTTTGTTGCGTTAAATTGTATGTTATTTAGACCAATCATTCAATGATAAAGTTGCATTCATAAAATTGTCAAAAATAATAGTATCAAATGTCAAGATTAATAAAAAATACCTCAATTATTGCTGGTGCCACACTTCTTAGCAGGATACTGGGTTTTTTGCGAGATGTTGTAATTGCGTACTTCCTTGGAACTAGTGCAATGGCAGATGTCTTTTTCGTAGCATTCAGGGTGCCAAACCTACTCAGGAGGCTATTTGCTGAAGGCTCTCTTACCATGGCATTTGTGCCTATTTTTAAAAACCTCCAATTAAAAGAAGGTGAAGATTCCGCATTTTGTTTTGCCAGATCAACATTTTGTTGGTTATTGTCTGTGTTAACCATAATCACAATTTTTGCCATTATTTTTGCCCCATATATCACTTATTTAATTGCCCCTGGTTTTAAAAGCAGACCTGATGTATTTAATTTTACCACAAAGCTAATCAGAATATGTTTTCCATACATAATATTTATATCTGCAGTTGCCCTATGTATGGGAATACTAAATTCACTTGGACATTTTGCATCCCCAGCACTTGCTCCCTGTATTTTAAATATAGTTTTAATTGCAAGCGGATACATTGCATATGTTAAAAAGATAAATATTCCATTAGCACTTTCTTACGGAGTATTAATTGCTGGTATTTCACAATTTTTAATGCAACAACCTGCATTAAAAAAATTCAATTTCTCATGGATTGGCAAGATTGACCTAAAGCACAAGGGACTAAAATTACTTCTAAAACTCATGCTCCCATCTGTGTTTGGGGCGGCAGTATATCAATTAAATATTGTACTAAATACCATCCTGGCATCATATCTACAGGCAGGATCAGTTTCCTATCTATACTACGCAGATAGGCTGGTGCAATTTCCCCTTGGCATTTTTGGAGTGGCTGTTAGTGTAGCAGCCCTTCCAGACTTATCACATCTTGCAGCACAAAAGGACATAACAAAGTTCAAACAAACCTTAAACCAGAGCCTTTACCTGATACTTTTTATATGTCTTCCAGCAACTGCTGGTTTAATGGGACTATCAAGTCCAATTATTAAACTGTTATTTTATAGAGGTGCATTTAATGAAAATAGTGTGCATGCCACTTCTCTTTGTCTTATTGCATATGGCCTTGGACTTCCAGCATTTAGTTTAGTTAGGACTTTAGTATCTTCTCTCTATGCACTAAAAGACACAAAATCCCCAGCAATTGTTGCTTCAATTTGCCTTATTGTTAACCTTGTTAGTGGAGTTTTACTTATGAAAACTCTTAAATATTTTGGTCTTGCCTTAGCTGTATCAATCTCATCATGGGTAAATGTCATACTGTTATCCTATTCGCTCCACCAAAAAATTGGTCACTTCATACAGATACAAAAAAAGCTTTTTATCTTTAGTGTGCTGAGTATCTTTATCTACTTAACCTGCCTCAATCTATCTTCCTTAAACACCCTTTCTATCATGTTTATACCACTAATTGGGGTTTTGTATCTTCTTATCTGCTCACACATGAACATAGAAGAAGCCTCATTTATTTTTAGATTTATAAAAAAAACAAAATAATCTCAGTAAAAATATTAACTGCGTGATTAGTGATTCATGATTAGTGATCAGGGATTAGGAGGCATAAGCACATAAATATTTATAAAATTTCTTTGTAGACTTCTAAATTAAAATTAGTTGTTTTTTGGAATACAACCACACAAATCAAAAAGCTTTTTGGTGACATCTTTACTGACATTCACCGATATTTATGCACTTGTGCTAAAATATTGATTAGAAAATAGGAGTCACGATTCACTATTTACGATTTACGAATCACGAATCACCAATCACGAATCACGTATTTAACTTAGTCCAACAATTGTGTTATTTTTTTGAGAGCTATCTTGACATTATTGAATATTTTCAGTTAACAGTGACTATAGTTTATAACCAAAACCAACCAACCGATAAGGAGAAAGGTGCATGAAAAATGTAACAAAATTTATTCCTATTTTATTTGCTTTGCTCCTGCTGATTGTGGGCTGTGCAGGTAGTGGAGACAAAGACACAGCCACCCATGTATCGGGTAAAGTAATTCAAAGTTATGTTGCCAATGCAACTGTATGTATGGACTCAAATGAGAACAGAATATGTGATTCTGGTGAAGTTTCCACCAAAGCCGATGAAAACGGATATTTTTCTTTACCCATTCCTGATGATGTATCTGGTATGCTCCTGTCACAAGGTGGAGTTGTTAAATCAACTGGCCAACCTGCGCTTAACTTACTTGCTCCTGTGGGTGCCAAAAATATCACTCCATTGACTACTTTGGTAGCATTAAACCCAAATCTTAAATCCAAGATTGAAGACCTTGGCGGACCATATGACACAGATATTGCGGACCCAAATGGAGTTAATGCAAAATTATTAGGCATCGCCTTGTCTGTGGAAACTGTTTTATACAATCTAAAAAATCAGCTTCAACTTGACCCTGAAAAACAAATGGTGTTAATGACCAGTGTTGCAAAAGAACTGGGAGATACCACTTTAGATAGTGACACCAACATTATTAATGCCTTTAAGAAGGGGATAAAAGAAGCATTAGACATAAATGCAACTATTAGTGCTATAACCTCTAGTATTCAAAATATTCTTGATAATATTGGAGAAGGAACGGTTAAAGAAAAAGAGGTTTTATCTACTTTAAAGGACATTGTGTATGTAAATGTTTTCCCTGTGCTCGATCCCATAAAGGAGATCTTGCCTGTCCCCAATGACATTATCTGGGCCAATACCAATGGTAAAGTGATGTTACCCACTAATTCAACTGATCCTGCCCAAAATGCCCTGTATTCAGCTATAAACCAACTTGGAATTAAAGGTCTTAGCTGCAATTCTCCAATTGCTATCCCCCTTAGCAGTACAACACCACTAGATGAAGAATCTCTAAAAAATAATATCTACCTCATCAATACAACCACTTTGGCTGGAGCTATCTATATGGCTCTTAGTCAAATGGGAATGCAACCTTCAGGTACTGATTTACCCAGCATATTATCATCATTATCGCAATTAACCCCTGATGATTTACAGAAGTTAATTAGCAATTTGGATTTAGAAAATGTAGACATGGATAAAATCAAGATAGTGCAAGAGGGAAATTATCTTAAAATCTTTCCATTAAAGCCACTTGATCCTGGCGTCCAATATCTGGTTGTGCTAAAATCAGGAATTAAATTGGAGTCAGGAACAAATTTGACATCTAGCATGCTATTTGACCTTTTAAAATCATCGTCTGAGATAACTACAGAAGACTTGAAAAATTTGGAACCCTTAAGAAAAGCGTACTCACCTCTTTTTGCACTTCTAAACGCCTATGGAATTAACAAAAATGACATTTTGGAACTCTTTACATTTACAACTGCAGACAAGACATTGAGTTTACAAGACTTTGGTCTGATTGCCGCTGACCTCAACAGGACACACTCAAAATATTTTATAATTGCTTCTGATCTTCCAATTTCTGGACTTAAATTATCTAATGCAACATCTGAATACTATCAAATAAACAGCGCCATAGGCCTTCTCAAAGGCCTTGCAAGTGTGAACAGCAGTGCATTTACTTCCTTTGATATTACAACTCTAACAAACAATCCACCAACTTCTATATCTGTTCCTTATATAGTAGTTAATGGTAATCTATACTCCGATTCAGTGCTGGTGTTTCAACATGGGTTAGGTGGAAAGAAAGAAGCTGCACAAATCCTGGCGCAAAAAATAACAAATATACCAATAATCGCCATGGATCTTCCAAAACATGGTGAGAGGAGCACAGACCCTGCAAATTCAGGAGCAGATTATCTAACTGGTAATATTGGCCAGGATAGAATCAATCTATATCAATCTTACTTTGATATAGGAATGTTTTTAAATTTAATAAAAGATGGTAAATTTGATATAGATGGAGACGGAAATCCCGATCTGCCTACAAATATATATTTTGTAGGGCAATCTATGGGCTCAATTACTGGATCTGTTGCAACATCTCTAAATAGCAATATTGTTGATAAAGTTGTATTAAATGTTGGTGGTGCTAACTTTGCTGCACTTGTTGACCAGGCTTCAAATAAGCTTATTCAGGGGCTCTTAAATAGCATGGGACTTACAAAGAACAATACCGAATATTTTATCACTCTGGGTATCTTACAACTACTTTTAGATCCATCAGATCCAGTATATCTTGCTAAAAACACTATTCATGACAAAGTTATGGTACAGACTTCATACCATGACACTGTTGTTTCCAATATCTCAAATAAATTACTTGCTTATACACTTGGATTTGACCGACCTAACACCGTTACTCCTAGTTCTTCTGATCCCACCAACTACAGCAACTGGTTTATGTTTAAAGGAGATGGAGATAAGAATTGGATAACCCATGGTATATTACTTGGAGTTCATCCAGAATATTATCCAGAAGCAGCAGACTATTTAGACAATAGTAATTTAGAATGGGCCTATGATAAGATAAATGATTTTATATTTAATTATCTTCAGTAAAAATTAGTGGAGGTACTTATGAAAAAATTGATGTTATTTTTTGGTATTATCTTGCTTATCTCTTCAAATACTCTTTTCGCAGCAAATGTGGATACATTTGGCATTGGAGCAAAGGCAACAGCCCTTGGTGGAGCTTATGCTGCCTATGCTGATGATGTATATGCTGTCTACTACAATCCAGCTGGCTTAACTCAGATAAAAAACAAACAGATCTCCATTGGATCTGTTATGATAGATCCATACCTAAAGGGTAAAAATTACAAAATAGAAAAAAATGGCTCGACCTTAGCTGGACCTGTTGATTTTGAAGATGAATCACCATTATTTATTGTCCCACATCTTGGTTTTGCCATGCCCATAAATGAAAAAATAACCATTGCAATAACAGCTTACGTCCCCTATGGCCTCCACCTAAGATGGGATAATACTGAAAACTTTTATCAAAATCCTGGTTCATACAATTGCTATGAATCATGGTACTGCAGAGAAGCAGTCACACCTACAATTGGATATAAAATAAATGAGAAGTTCTCTATTGGTTTTGGTGTATCCTTAGAAAAGTCAGAAGCATGAACTTAGTTAAATTCTTATGCCATGTGGCCTCTCACTGTGAGAGAAAAAATTGAGCTCACAGATGATTTTAACTATTCATTTAATTTTGGAGTTATGTACAAAATTACTGACCAATTTACTATAGGTGTGACCTATCGTAGTATGGCGGATGCAGACTTTGAAGGCGATTTAAAACTAAAAAACCTCTCTCAAACAGAGAAAGCCATATTAGCTGCCCAGGGAATCACCAGATATAAAACAGATGTGTCATTGGACGATGTGGATCATCCAAATCAGGTCCAAATAGGACTTAGATATTCCCCAAATCCCAAACTCTCAATAGAAGCAGACCTTGTCTGGACCCAGTGGTCTATGGTTGATTATCAGACATTAGAAATAAAAGATCCTATGTTTCAACAAGCCCTTGGAGTAAAAGAGATAAAAATGAAAAGAGACTGGAAGGATACAAATCAGGAAAAAATAGGTATTGAATACAAACTAACAGATATCCTCACTTTGAGATGTGGTTATTTTTATGATCCAAGTCCAATACCTGACGACACCTATGATAGTATATGGCCAGATGTAGATAAAAAGACCTATTCAATTGGCGCGGGTCTAAATTTCGGGAAATGGCAAATCGATGGAACCTTACAGTATACTATAACAGAAAAAGATAGAGTAATTGGAGGGGAAAGTGTAAATCTTAATAACACATATGGTGATGATGCCAAGGTATCCCTTAAGGGAAGTGGAGAACTCTGAGGCTATGGTATAACAATTACTTATAACTTCTAAAAACACAGGAGGGGTAGGGCGACTACCCTATCCCTCCTTAATTTCCTTCTGTTTTCTGTTCCAGCTTCGAAATCCTATCTTCCAGTTCCCTAATTCTGTTCAAGGCTTCATTAAATTCTTCACGTCTTACAAGATCCAAGGAACTTAGAGACTTTTTTAAGGCATTATTAATATCTTCTTTATAAGTCTCCAATTCCTTTTCTCCAGCTTCTATTATCTCTTTTGTCAGGCTCTCTGCCTCCTTGGCACTTATCTTACCCTCTTCCTCCAATTTTTTCATAACCTCTAACACCTTTTTTTTAGTAACCACCATTGTGCCAAGTCCTGCAAACATAGCTTTTTTAAAAAAATCAAACATATTTCCCCCCCTTTTATTAATTTATTATACAATCATGTTTCATTTAACCATCTAAAATCTCTTTTTTAAAATTAATTATTGATGGGGGAATTGACAAGATATACTTTTTATATTCATGGGACTTTGCTATAGCCCTATTTAAAAATATATCTGCCACCTTTTGTTTTCGTAACTCTTTTTTAGCATCAATTGCCAGCAAACAAGAGGTTATCAAAAATATCCCTAGCTCAACTAATCTCCTTGCATGATAGTGCTGAAATTGAGAATCACCAACTTCTTTAATGTGTTTTATGCAACTATCTAAACACTCCTTTAGCTCTAAAATCCCTTGTTTTAGATTTAAATCACTAATTTTGGGAATAAGTTCATCTGTAAGATTCATTACCCCACCAGTTATAACCCCTCCAATAGCTGCATGAACCTGGAGCTGGGTAGTGCCTTCATAGATATTTGTAATCCTTGCGTCCCTGTACAA
>NZ_JBMYBT010000014.1:0-5582 GCF_053993635.1 Desulfothermus sp.
TAACTTTGAAAAAGTTCTTTTGGGAGGAGAGATATTAAATATTATGAATTGAAACCTTAAACCAGGGGGGAGATTATGTGTTTAGTTGTTTTTCCATTTAAAAAGGAAAATCCTCAAGTAGTTCTAAACAATGTTAAAATTGCCGCGGAACACCCACGGGTGGAAGAGGTATTGTGTGTAGGGGTAGAAAAGGAGGAGACTTATAGAAGCCTGGAGCAAAATATACCCACTGTAAAAATGGAGGCCAATACAGAGATTAATTTAATACTGCAAGAAAGACTGGGAAATAAAAGGGCTGGTAAAGGTGATGGCATGAATACTGCCCTGAAGTATTTTTTAGAAGAAACAGATCTGGAGAGGATCTTGTTTTTTGATTCAGACATCACAACCTTTGCTCAACATTGGATTACAAAGGCTTTAGAGGGATCTGATATGGGATATCCTGTGGTTAGACATTATTTTCCACGTGCCTCTACTGATGCAATGATAACCTGGATGATCACAAAGACAGGGTTTGCTTTACTCTGGCCCACATCTGAGCTTCCCTGGATAGAGCAACCCCTTGGTGGAGAGCTTTTAATGCATAGGTCTGTGGTAGAGAAGCTTTTTAAAGAAGAGGATGTTATTTCAAGGAGTGATTGGGGTATTGACACCATGTACACTTTTTACAGTGTAATGTATGGATATCCCATGCTAGAGACTTATATCTCTGAAGGAAAACTACATAAGCTTTATGGTAAACTTACAGACTTAAAGACCATGTTGGTTGAGTGTTTTGATACAATTCAATCATTAAAGGATAAAACTTTTTCTTTAATGTCAAAAAATTCATCTATGGAAAATTTATCCGTTTGCAATGGAGGAATTGTCCATAGGGCCGAGCATCCCCATGAAGTCCCAGCAGATGTTTTTGAAAAAATAGGCTTTGATATTGAAGGCTCCATGACCCTTTTGATGGAAAATTGGACATCCAAAATGGAAGAGCTCCTGGACCTATTTCCAAGAAGGGTGAGAGATGGACTTTTAGCAAATAAGAAAGGACCTTCCTTTAGTTTTATGGATGAGCATACATGGAGAGAGACCTATTTTGTGCTGTTAGAGCATTTTGATGCAACAGATGAAGATTGGCAGGAACTTATTTTTAAACTCTGGACAAGCAGGGTCCTATGTTACACAACTACCATTGCTCTTCGCGGATACTATTTTGCTATGCGGTATTTGTATTCAATGATAGATAGATATATGAACTATTCAGCAAGGCAAATTATAAAAAAAATAAAAAGGGCCAAGAAAGATGAAAATAATTCTAGCACCTAATGCATATAAAGGTTCCATTTCTGCAAAGCATGCTGCTGATGTAATGGCAGAGGGGATTATAACTGAATTTCCCAACATTGAGATTGAGAAAGTTCCATTTTCAGATGGGGGAGATGGTCTTTTAGAAGTTTTAAGGGACATCTTTGATGGGGAAATTGTTGAGTGTACTGTAAAAGATCCCCTCTTTAGAGATATAAAATCAGAAATTTGTTTTGTTAAAAAGGATAGATTGGCAGCAATTGAAATGGCCAAGGCAAGTGGTATAGCCCTGTTAAAAGAGAGTGAAAAAGATCCTACAAAGACCACAAGTTACGGGACAGGTCAGTTGATAGAAAAGGCCCTGGATCTGGGAGCAAAAAAAATAATTGTGGGTATTGGGGGTAGCGCAACAAATGATGGTGGAATAGGGATGGCAGCTGCCCTTGGAATCAAGTTTTTAGATAAAGAAAAAAAAGAAATATTTCCCTGCGGTGACAATCTCATAAAAATTAATGAAATTGACCTTACCAACCTAGACCCTAGAGTTAGAGATGTTGAAATTGTAGTGGTATGCGATGTGGAAAATCCCCTTATTGGAGAAAATGGCGCTACCAGGGTATATGGCCCTCAAAAGGGTGCTACTGAAGAGATGATTGAATTGTTGGAAAAAGGTCTAATGAATCTTGCCTCTATTATTAAGACAAAACTTGGTATTGACGTCACTGAAATACCAGGGGGTGGCGCCGCTGGTGGGATAGGGGCAGGATTTTATGCTTTTCTTGGTGCTAGTTTGAAAAAGGGAATTGAAGTAATGAAGGAATTAACTGGGCTAGAGGAAAAAATAAAAGGAGCTGATCTTGTAATTACAGGTGAAGGAAAGCTGGACAACCAAGTTTTTTATGGAAAAGGCCCATATGGGGTTGCTGAAATTGCACAAAAATATGGTGTGCCTTGCATTGCAATAGCTGGCGCAATAGATAAGGACCTTGATTTTGAGAAATTGGAACAAGTCGGAATTATATGTGTTTTTTCTATATGTCCCGCTCCCATTAGCCTGGATGAAGCTATGAGTTCTGTAAAAACTTATTTAAAAAACACTACTCGTCAGGTAGTTAAACTCTTTATGGTAGGAAGAAACAGATATAAGCGATCAGGGATTTTTTAATTAGTGTATTGGTGCATTGGTGGAAACCACTAACCAATATACCACTAACCAATAACTAATAACCAATATTCAAAAATAGAAAATACAAAGGAGGTGGAGAAGATGATAGTACCAGTTGTCTTGTGTGGAGGGTCTGGAACCAGACTATGGCCAAAGTCTAGAAAATGGTTTCCAAAGCAATTTATGCCCTTGATAAGTGACAGGACTATGTTGCAGGATACTGTCTTGAGGCTTGATGAGTTAAACATAGCAGCTCCACCAATATTTTTGACGAATAAAGATCACAGATTTTTGGTTATCTCCCAGATATCAGAATTATCAAAGGACATAGGTGAGGTAATAATTGAACCTGAACCAAGAAGTACAGCCCCAGCAATCGCTGTTGCAGCGTTTGAGGCCCAGTCAAATTATAAGGTCCCAACCCTTTTAGTACTTCCAGCTGATCACTACCTTGATAAAATTGACAGATTTAAAAAGGCCATTGAGCTTGGAGTTCGCCAGGCCAAGAAGGGAAGGCTTATTACATTTGGTATAGTACCCAAGACCCCTGAAACTGGTTACGGATATATAAGAAAGGGAGATATGGTATCTGATGGTGTCTATTATGTGGACGCCTTTGTGGAAAAACCAGATATAGATACTGCAAAAAAATATCTTGAGAGTGGTGATTATTATTGGAACAGCGGAATGTTTTTATTCAGAGCAGATTCCTATCTCTCAGAATTAAGGGAATTTGCACCAGATATTTATGAAAAGGCAAAAGAGGCATGGGAAAAAGGTAAAAGAAGGGACAAATTTTTGACATTAGATGAAGAAGCTTTTTGCGAATGTCGTGAAGATTCAATTGATTATGCTGTAATGGAAAAGACCAAAAATGCAGTAGTGGTTCCTCTGAATAGCCCATGGAGTGATGTTGGCTCGTGGTATTCTCTGTGGGATATAGGTGAGAAAGACGATGATGGAAATGTGTTTAAGGGTAGTGTTGTTAGTGTGGATACAAAAGGCTGTTATGTGGATGCACAGGATATTTTAGTTGGAACAGTTGGATTAGAAGATGAAGTTGTAGTTGTAACTAAGGACGCAATCTTGGTATCTAAAAAAGATAGGGTTCAGGAAGTAAAAAAGATAGTTGCTAAATTAAAGGAGCAAAATAGGGAAGAGGCATATCACCATAGAAAGGTCTATAGACCCTGGGGATCATACGAAACCCTTGAGATGGGTGAGAGGTATCAGGTAAAGAGGATTGTTGTAAATCCAGGTGCAATACTATCACTTCAAAAACACTTCCACAGGTCAGAGCACTGGGTGGTGGTACAGGGTACAGGAAAGGTCACAAGAGATGATGAGGAGATATTATTGTCTGAAAACCAGTATGTGTATCTTCCCCTGGGATGTGTTCACAGGATTGAAAATCCAGGTAAGATACCTTTAGTTTTTATTGAAGTCCAGGTTGGTTCATATCTTGGTGAAGACGATATTGTAAGGCTCCAGGATGTATATGGAAGGGATAAATGATTTTTTATCCCAGGCTTTATACCCCAGGTCTGTGAAACCTTTTCACAGATCTAGGGTAATTTTATAGAAAAAATATGTTCTATATATCAATTGGATTTGGCCTTTGAAAAGGATAGTTTTTTGAGAATATCGTGCAGGATTACATAAGAGCATGGGGTTAGAAAAAGGGTAATAAAGGTGGCAAATAAGATTCCAAATCCTAGACTTATTGCCATTGGAATTAAAAATTTGGCCTGAATGCTCTTTTCCATTATCATGGGCACCAGACCAAAAAAAGTTGTAAGGGATGTCAATAAAACCGCCCTGAATCTCAACATCCCGGCTTCTAGAGCCCTTTTTTCAGGATCTCCTGATAAAGAATTTGCTGCATCAGTAAGCACAAGAGAGTCATTTACTGCGACTCCAGCAAGCCCTACCATTCCGAACATGCTCAATATTGTTAAGTTGAGCCCCATTATCATATGTCCAATTATTGCCCCTACAAAGCTAAAGGGTATTGCAAGCATGATAATAAATGGTTGTGTAAAGGAGCGAAGTGGTATTGCGAGTAAGGTATATATGGCAAACATTGCAATAATAAATCCTTTCAATATGTCATGAAAGGATTCCTGCTGTTCCTTGCCCTCGCCTTCCATAGAAAAATATAGGTCATTATATTTGGCCATAAGCTTAGGCAAGATTGTCTTAACTACAAATTTTCTTATTTCACTTGAATTTGCAATACTTTCATCTACATCTGCGTACACTGTAATTATCCTTTTTCTGTCCTGTCTTGATATTGAGCTATAGCCTCTGGACACCTTAAAGTCCGCTACTTCTGTTATAGGAACAAAAAATCCAGATGGTGTTTTTATTTTCATCCTTTTAAGGCTAATAAGCACATTTTTTTCCCATTCAGGGTATCTCACCTTAACCTTAACTTCATCTTTATTCCTCACAAATCTATACGCCTCACCACCAAAAAAAGCCCCTCTAACCTGAGAGGCTATGTCTGATACGCTTAATCCAAGGCTCTTTCCTTCAGGTTTTAGAAAGACCTTTATTTCTCTTTTCCCAGGCAAATAACTGTCGTCTATATCAAATACTCCATTTATTTTTGATAGTTCTTTCTTAAGGTCTGATACCACTCTTTTTAATTGCTCATAATTGGGTGATGATAAATTTATGGCAATGGGGCTACCAAAACTAAATAGTTCCCCTGAAAATGTTAGGGATTCAACTCCTGGTATTTGGCCAACCTCTTTTCTCCACTTAGAAACAAGATATTTTGTGGATATTTCTCTTTTTTCTGCTTCCAATAGTTGTATAAGTATTTGCCCCTTATTACCTCCCAGTCCGTTTGCAGATTCTCCGTGACCTCTAAAAGAGATTTGTGTTCCAAGTATTGTGAGGACATATTTTAATAAAGGAGGTTTGTTGGGATCCCTTTTGTTTTCAGCTTCTTTTATGGTTTTAAGGCCAGCATCTTTGATTTTTTCCAATATTTTTTCTGTATAACTTACTGGGGTTCCAGGGGGAAGTGTTACAGAACAGATCATAGTTTCTCCTTCAACTTTAGGAAAAAAGGTAAATTTTATGATATTTCCATACCATATACCAAAAAAAA
>NZ_JBMYBT010000015.1:0-7059 GCF_053993635.1 Desulfothermus sp.
GAGGCTGCAAGGGCTGGAAAACATGGAAAAGGATTTGCTGTAGTTGCAGATGCCGTGAGAAATCTTGCAGAAAAAACCGAAAAAAGTGCTGCTAATATTGCCCAGCTTGTGGATAAGATTCAGGCACAAATAGGCGCTTTAGTTGAAGGAATTAAGAGGTCAGCACAAGAGGTAAAAGAAGAAGCTGAAGGAGCCAATGAAACAGTGGCTGATCTTCAGGAAAAAAAGCAGGAGATAAACTTGCTTTGTGAAGATTCTGTTAGGGTTCAGAAAATGGCAGCTGATGCCTTGGTAGCTGTTCAAAACTCCTTAAAGATGGCAGAGGAAGTAGCAGCTGCTGCCGAAGAACAATCTGCTGCATGTGAAGAAGCATTATCCAACATAGAAGAGCAAAGGAAAGGCATGAGACAAAGTGAAGAGGCTGCTGCAAGTTTAGAAGAAATAAGTGAAGACCTTAAGAACAGTACTGATATAATAAAGAGTGCAGAGGAGGTAGCTGCTGCTGCTGAAGAGCTTTCTGCTGCAATAGAGGAAAATCATAGGGCTGCATCAGAAATAAATGTTGCCATTGAACAGATTAAAAAAGGTGCTGAAATTCAAAGTGAGGCTACTGATAACCTTGCCTCAGCAACTGCACAACTTGAGAAAAACAACAGGGTGATCCTTGATCTGGCTGAAAAAGGAGCACAAAAGACAAATGAGATAGTTGAAAAGTTTGAAGAAACAATAGAAAAAATTAATAAGATGTTAAAAGCCATTGAAGATAATTTGCAGGATAGTTTGAAAAATAAAGAAACCCTTCAGGAATTTGACAAGATAGTAAGAGGAATGGATAAAATAGTAGAAACTATTGGTACTGTCGCGATTCAGACAGATATGCTTGCTGTAAGCGGGTCTATTGAAGCGGCAAGGGCTGGAGAATATGGCAAAGGTTTTGCTGTTGTTTCAGGTGATATAAGAAATTTAGCTGCTGATTCAGCTGAAAATGTTGATCAGGTAAAGGATTTAATAAAGTCCATTCAGGATGAAATAATTGTAATGTCCAATGAATTGGCAACCATAGTCTCAGCAGGAATGGAGGAAGTAAAAAAATCTCAGGCAGCTGCGGCTAAATTAAAGGAATTGGTTGAAGGAGTAAAGGAGCTGGAGGATGCAAATAATAGATTAAAAGATTCAGCAAAAGGAGCAGTTAATTCTCTAGCTGAAGTAAAGCAGGCAGCAAGTGAGATTGCAGCAGCTTCAGAACAGGCTGCAGCAGCAGTTGAAGAGGCAACACGTTCAGCCCAGACCCAGACCCAGGCCCTTGAAGAGTTGGCAGCTGCTGCAGAGGAAATAGCTTCTATTGCAGATGAGATGCAAAATGTGTAATAAATAAGGGGCATAATCATGGTCACTGCTGTTGAAGAAAAGAAAGAGACTTTAATGGAGATTGAGCCCTCTATGGAAGATGAGCAAATGAAGTTTTTGACCTTTTTTGTGGGGGATGAGTGTTTTGCCTTTGATATGGATATCTTGCAGGAGATAATATGGGTACCACAGGCGATTAAGGTACCTTTGACCCCGCCTTCTTTTGTAGGCCTCACAAATCTCAGAGGGAGTATCTTGCCTTTAATAGATATTAGAAGAATATTTAATATGGAAAACACTGAGATTGACGAAGATACCAGGGCAATCATAATTAATATTGGTTTTACAACTGGAATAATAGTGGATAAAGTGGATAGGGTAATAGAAGTTACGCCAGATAGAATAGAAGATGGACATACTTTAAAATCTCAGTCTGAAAATATTAAAGAATATTTAAAAGGCGTTATAAAATATTCAGACAAAGATTTAATTCAGCTAATAGATATTGAAGCACTCATAAAAAATGAATTTTCAGATATTGTTTTTGGTGAGGAGCAAGGAAACATAGATGAGATAGATAAAAAAAATATAATGCAGGGTGAAGACAAAGAGGATGAAGATATAGAAGAGAAAAAGATTGTGAGTTTCTTTATACAATCTCAGGAATTTGGATTTGAAATAGATGATGTAAAAGAAATAATAAAGTTTCCAGAAGATGAAATCCACAAGGTTCCTAATGCTGATTCTACATTGCTTGGAATGATAAATTATAGAGATATGATTTTGCCTATAATAGATCTGGGAAGGCTGGTTGGACTAAGGAGTAATTTAGATCCAGAACAAAGTAAAATTTTGGTGATAGAGGTAGAGTTTTACGATATAAAAGAACCTATTGGATTTGCCATTGATAAGATTCACGAAATCATTGAAGTAGGGTCAAACCTATATCCAGTGCCAGAGCTTATATCCACTACACATTCGTGTAAAGAAATCAAGGCAATCTGTCAGTTAGAACAGGGCAAAAGGATAATATCTATTTTTTCTATTGATGAAATTATTAAACATCCAGATGTAGAAGAGGCACTTTCTTCAACTGAAGATTTAAGGACAAAAGAAGATAGAAAAGAAGTAGAGACTGAAGAAGATACCTCTGAGCAGGAAGTGCAGTTGGTTACTTTTATGTTAGAGGATCAAGAATTTGGCATAATTATAGATCATATCCAGGAGATAATTTTAATCCCTGAAGAAATAAATGTTGTTCCCAATACACCAGATTATGTGGAAGGAATGATAAATTTAAGAGGCGCGGTGTTGCCCGTGATTGACTTAAGAAAGAGGTTACACAAAAAAACTTTAGGAAATAGAAATGATTCTCAGAGGATTCTGGTGATAACTACCGGGGATACAAAAACAGGACTTATAGTGGACTCTGTAACAGGAGTGTTGTCTGTAGAAGAATCAAAGATTGAAGATGCACCAGATATGGTGGAATCAAGTGATGGCTTTATTAAAAAATTAATTAATATAGAGGATCAAAGAAGGATTGTATTAATATTTGAGGTAAAAGAGCTTTTAGGAGATGGGGAATTTTTTAGTTAAAACTATAATTAAGGGAGAAATATGAAAAACATAAAGGTATTAGTTGTAGATGATTCAGCCCTGATGCGTAAATATCTAAGACAGATGTTGGAAGAGGCAGGGTTTCAGGTTTACACTGCCAGGGATGGAGAAGATGCCTTGGAACAAATAAGAAGGGTGGACCCAGATGTGGTAACCCTTGATATAAACATGCCTGTTATGGATGGCCTTACCTGTCTTAGCTATATTATGACAGAATTTCCAAGGCCAGTTATTATGGTTTCTTCTCTAACAGAAAAAGGTGCCCAGGCCACATTTGAGGCATTGGAACTTGGGGCAATTGATTATATTCCAAAACCTGGTGGCACTGTTTCATTAAATATAAAGGAAATAAAACATGAACTTATATCAAAGATAAAAGCCGTTGTTAGAACTAGGATTAGAGACAGGATAACGTCCACCAGTTCTAGACGAAAAATCTTAAGACAAGAGAAAAAAGCTGTTAAAAAGACAAGATTAAGGACTACCATAGATTTGCCTGGACTGGTATTGATTGGCTCATCCACTGGAGGGCCTGGGAATTTAGAAGAGATACTCACATCCTTGCCGTCAGATTATCCATTTCCCGTTGTAATCGCCCAGCATATGCCAGCATCATTTACTAAAGTATTTGCAAGAAGATTAGATGGAAAATGCAGTTTATCTGTCTTACATTTAGATAAGACCATGCCCATCCAACAAGGGGGAATTTATATTGCAAAAGGAGATGCAGATATAGAACTTGGAAAAAAACTCAAGAGATTAATTGGAACGAGCGTTCCTCCGAGTAATAAATACCTATGGCATCCAAGTGTAGATAGGATGGTCCAGTCAGCGTTAGATGTGTTTGATCCTCAAAAGACCATCGGTGTACTCTTGACAGGGATGGGCTATGATGGGGCAGAGCAGATGGCAAGACTTAATAAGCTAGGCGGTAAAACCATAGCAGAATCAGAAGAAACTGCAGCAGTATTTGGTATGCCTAAAGAACTTATTGAAAGGGGTGGGGCAGATAAAGTTTTGCCCTGTTATAAAATAGCAGACCAGTTAATTAAATGGGCAAAAATAATGGTATAAAGAGAGGGATTTAATATGGCGCTTAAAAAGGCTTCAAAACAACAGGTAGTGGAGACTCCTAAAGAGAAAAGAAAAAGGCCAAGGGATTTTGAGGGACTTGTTACTCAATTAAATGAAGGTGATAGGACACAGCGTAGATGGGCAGCTAGAGACCTTGCCCAATATGGTGAAAAGGCCATTGACCCTTTATGTGATAGACTGGAAAAAGAAAAAGACACCTCGGTTCAAGATGCTATTTTATCATCACTTATGGAAATCAAAAGGCCTCCTATTGGGGAGAGGCTAATTCCCTTGCTTAAATCAGACGACGCAGCCCTGAGAAATAAGGTGATTGAGGCGCTTCAGTCCATGCCTGATCTTGTTGCGGATCATGTAAATGAACTTTTAAAAGACCAGGATCCAGATACAAGGATATTTGCCATAAATATTATTCAATGGGTCAAACATCCAGATGTACCTAAATGGCTAATTGAAGTGATTAGAAATGATGATCATATTAATGTAGTGGGAACCGCACTTGATGCCATTTCTGATATTGCTACAGAAGATATGGAAGAGGATCTTGTTGCAGTAAAAAAGAAATTCAATGACCCATATATTGATTTTACAGTAGATAGTATTCTGGCGAGTATTAAAGAGTGACAGATATGATTGCTTAAGAGGTAGAATATCATGGGTATAGAATTTACTAGGTCTGATTTTGAAAAATTCAGACAGTTTTTTTATAGAAAAACAGGGATATTTTTTCCGGATTCTAAAAAAGATTTTGTAGAAAAGAGGATTATAAAAAGAATAGAGGAAACAGGACATTCTTCCTTTCGGTCTTATTTTAACTTTATAAGGTTTGATAGATCAAGTGATGAGATCCAGAATCTTATAAATTTGCTTACTATAAATGAGACCTATTTTTTCAGAGAAAAGTATCAATTTGAATGTCTGGTGGAAAATGTATTAAATGAGATTTATGAATACAAAGAACCAGACGAAGTAATTAGAATCTGGTCTATTCCCTGTTCATCAGGTGAAGAACCTTATTCAATAGCAATATATCTTTTGGAATATTGGCCTCTTATAGATGAGGTGGATGTGGAAATAATTGCATCAGATATTGATACCAATGTATTAGATAAGGCAAAAAAAGGGATATATAACTATCGCTCTGTTAAAAACTTACCAAAACACCTTTTAAGAAAATATTTTAAAAAATTGTCCAATGATAGATATGAAATAATTGATGACTTAAAAGAAGCCATAGATTTTAGACAACTTAATCTATTTGATCCCAGACAGAACAAAGAATATCGTTATATTGATGTTATATTTTGCAGAAATATGCTCATATATTTTGACGATGAATCAAGGCTAAAGGCCGCACAGATATTTTATGATGCAATGAATCCAGGTGGATTTATCTTTTTAGGGCACAGTGAATCAATGAGCAGAATATGTTCTCTTTTTAAGGTCAGGAAATTTAAACAGGGAATTGTATATCAAAAACCATTTTAAATAGGATTAGGCTCATGAAAAAGGTATTAATTGTAGATGATGCAGTAACAGTGAGAAAGTATGAAAGACAAATGGTTGAAAATTTAGGAATAGAAACAGATGAGGCCATAAATGGTCTGGAGGCACTGGAAAAAATCATGCAGCAAAGATATGATTTATTGCTGGTTGATATAAACATGCCTAAGATGACAGGGTATGAGCTCCTTGAGGAAATGAGGAAAATCCCTGAGCTTAAAGACATACCAGTTGTTATGATATCTACAGAGGCAGAGAAAAAAGATAAAATTAATGCATATAAAGTTGGTGCAAATTTTTATGTGGTAAAACCTATAAGACCTGAAACTATCAAGTCCTTGATAAATCTTTTGGTCATTTAATTTAAGCTCCTAAAAATGGAGAAAGGACATGGATGAACTATTAAAACAATTTATAGATGAGGCTAGAGATCTTGTTGAGCAGGCAAGTAAAGATTTTCTAAAAGTAGAGGAAAATCCCGAAGATACAGAAATTTTAAACTCCCTTTTTAGGGCAATGCATACCCTAAAAGGGTCTTCGGGTATCTTTGAATTTTTGGCCCCTTTAACAGAGAGTGTACATGCAGCAGAAGATGTCCTTGATGCAGTGAGAAGTGGGGACATGAAACTCACCTCTGAGATGGTTGATGTGCTTTTAGATTTGCTTGATCAAATAAATGCATGGTTAGACGAATTGGAAGAATCTGAAAATATTAGCCCTGACGCAAAAGATGTGGCAAAGGAGTATAAAGAAAAGTTAAGGGGGTTTTTGAAAGATAATATTGCTCAAGAAGAAACAGATGAAAAATTTGAAAGTGATAAATCCGTGGACATACCCTGGCTTAAAGAAATAGAGGATCATGAGAGGAGAGAAATATTTAAAAGAGCAGATACAGATGAGATTTATGCAATAACATATCTGGCTGATGAGAATTGTTTTTTTACAGGAGACGATCCCTTATTGACAATTAAAAATACCCCTTCACTGCTTTGGTGTGGTGTTAAATTTAAAGAAAAAATAGATCCAGATGAGTTTGATCCATTTATAAATCGTCTCAACTTTATGGCAATATCCAATGGTTCTTTAGAGGAACTAAAAGAACATTATCAATATGTAGAAGACCAAATTAAAATAGATACCTTTTCTTTAGATGAAATAATTTTTCCTACAGGAGAAGTCTTAGAAGAAAATCTTTTAGATTCCTTTGTAGAAGAAGCCAAAAATAAATTACAGGCTGGTGATTTAGATGCAATTAACTCACAAATTAAGGTAGCACTTGAAATTGTATCAAGTGAAAGTTTTGCCTATAGCTGCTTAAAATGGATGCAAGCCATAATTGAAAAAAATGATGACAAGTATAATAAATATATCTCATGTTTTATAGATGCAATAAATACCAATGAATTTAGGAAAGAGGTAAAAGACATAGAGGTAGAAGTTGAAGAAACTCCTGAAGTTAGAGAAGCTGAAGAACAAGAGGAATCAACAAAAACAAGA
>NZ_JBMYBT010000016.1:0-15465 GCF_053993635.1 Desulfothermus sp.
GGATGGATGGGATTTTGAAAAACTTTGTCTGTTGGACCGCATTCTACTACTTTTCCCAAATACATTACATAGGTATAGTCACAAAAATAACCAACCAGATTCAGATCATGGGAAATGAATATAAGGGAAAGCCCCATGTCTTGTTTGAGTTTTATTAGAAGATTTATAATCTGTGCCTGAATGGATACATCCAGGGCAGAGACTGGCTCATCACACACAATTAGTTCAGGGTTCATGCTAATTGCCCGGGCAATGCATATTCTCTGTCTCTGCCCGCCACTGAATTCATGGGGATATTTGTATGCACTGTTCTTATCTAATCCTACCATCTCAAGTAGCTCAAAAATCTTATTTAATCTTTGTTCCCTTGATTTATATATTTGTCCTATCCCATCCATTAATGTAGATTTAATGGTCAATTTTGGATTTAAGGAACTGTAGGGATCCTGAAATACAATTTGTACTTTTCTTCTAAATTCTTTTAGTTCCTTTTCTTTTAGATATGTTATATCCTTTCCTTTAAATATTATTTGGCCTGTATCAGGCATGTAAAATCTCAGTATGGTCCTTGCCAATGTAGATTTACCGCATCCACTTTCACCTACTATCCCCACTACCTGATTGTTTTTTACTGTAAGATCTACTCCATCAACAGCTTTTATATATCCAACAGTCTTTTTAAACAGTCCTTTTTGAATGGGAAAGTATTTTTTTATGTTTTTTAAGCTAAGTATTTCCATAAATTATATGCCTGTTAAATGGCACCTTACCATGTGTTTTTCTGAAACTTCTGTAAGTGAAGGAGTCTTTTCCATACAGATCTTTTTTTTATAAACACACCTTGGATGAAAAGCACATCCTTTTGGTCTATTTTCAGGAGATGGCACATATCCAGGTATGGGTTTTAGAACTTTCCCACGTTTTTCATAATCAGGAATAGATTCAATAAGACCCTTTGTGTAGGGATGCAGTGGATTTTTAAGGACTTCGTCTTTTGGTCCTTGTTCAACAATTGACCCAGAATACATCACTATTACCCTATCTCCTACTTCTGATACAACTGATAGGTCGTGGGTTATGTATATGGCTGAAAGGTCTTTTTGATCTTTTAATTGTTTTAGCAAGTCTAAAATTTCTGCCTGAATTGTTACATCTAATGCAGTTGTTGGCTCATCTAATATAACTATCTTTGGAGATAAAACAATTGCCATGGCAATCAAGACCCTCTGCCTCTGTCCACCACTTAACTCATGGGGATAACAATTTATTTTGTTTTCGGCATCAGGTATTTTTACCTGTTTTAATATATCAATGCACATCTCTTTAACACTGTTTTTATCAATTTTTGTGTGAGTTAAAATAATTTCAGATAATTGGTCATAAATTGTAAAAACTGGATTTAAAGAGGTTAAAGGGTCCTGAAATACCATAGAGATCTCTTTTCCCCTAATTTTTCTTAAACTATCTTCATTTAAGGAAAGCAAATCTCTTTTATCAAAATATATCTTTCCATTAACTCTACTGTTTTTAGGTAGAAGGCCCATAATAGATAGTGCAGTAAATGTTTTACCACATCCACTTTCCCCCACAATACACAAGGTCTCTTTTTCTTTTAAATCAAAGGTGATTTTATCTATTATTTTTATTTTTTTAGAGTCCTTTAAGATATCAATCTCCAGATCTTGGACAGTTAGTATATTTTGCATTTAAATTTAATCCCGTGCCTTTGGATTTAATGCGTCTCTTAGACCTTCTCCAAAAAGGTTAAATGCAAGTACTACTATTAAAATTGCAATTCCAGGGATAAGGGTAAGCCAGGGTGCATCAAAGAGATAGTATTTTCCTTCAGATAGAATGTTACCCCACGTGGCATGAGGTGGAGGGACTCCAAATCCAAGAAAACTAAGACCAGCTTCTGTCAATATTGCACTTGCAATTCCTATTGTGGCAGATACTAAAACAGGGGTTATACCATTTGGGAGCATGTGTTTAAAAATTATTTTAAAATCACTAACATTGAGGGCCTTTGCAGCTAGAACAAATTCTCTTTCCCTTAGAGATAAAAATTCCGCTCTTATAAATCTTGCAGTCCCCATCCAGCTTGTTAGACCAATAACTATCATTATATTATATATGCTTGGGGGAAGCAAGGCAACTACTGTTAAAATCAAAAAAAAGGATGGAAAGCAAAGCATTATATCAATAATTCCCATTATAATTGAATCTATTAAAATAGTTAATTTAGTAAAAGAGATTTTAAAAATTAATTTAAGGATTGTTAAAATACAGCATAATGCTATTAATAAGAATCCAACTATAGTGTGGTAATTTTTTACAATTATACCTATAAAAAATAAAATAAGTAAAAAAAGGTAATCCAGTGATATTCTTTTATTGCCATAATATCCTGCTATTCCTCCTATTATTATTCCAATAAACACTGAAATGGATACTGCCACAAATCCAACGGTTAAGGACACCCAGGCGCCTTGTAGCATCCTGGAAAATACATCCCTACCCAGATGGTCAGTGCCAAAAATAAAAATAGCCAGAGGGGGAATTTCATCCTTGCTTAAAAAAGAAGGGTCTGCTCGAGTTAGAGGAGGAAGCAATTTGGCCTCTAATCTCACCTTTGCTGGATCAAATATAGGATGGGTTGTGGATGTTGCATAAAGTCCAAATATGGCTATAAGAAAAAATAAAATAAAGATTACTAAGCCAAATACAGCCAGCTTGTTTTTTTTAAAGGTGTGCCAGAGTTCAGTAAAAGATGATTTTGCGGTTATTTTCATTTTTTGCTTTACAAACTTTTTGGTGAAGTTATGTTTCCTAAAAGGAGTTGTCAACAAGATTTAGAGAGGTTGTTTGAGATTTTGACAGAGGTAGAAAAAAAATTGTATTTGTTTTCATCTCCTTATTAAAATCCATTTAAAAACCAAAAAGATCTAAAATAGGGGGACAAAATGAGGATATTTTTCTTATCTATTTTTATGTTTTTTTTGCCTATTTCAATGGCGTTGGGAATAGGAGAGAAGGGGGTTCGGATTTCTATGGAAAAAAGTGTCTCTAATGATATTCAATTTGTAATACAGGATATAAACAAAGGATATGAAAATTTATATAAGCATCTTAAACAATTAGATAAGGGGTTCAAAGACCAGAATAAGCATATTGAGTCACTAGATAAAAGGTTTAAAGACTTAAATAATAGCTTAAAACAAATAGATAAGCGCTTAGAAAAAATAAATAATGAGGTTGACACTTTAAGAAAATTTATAAGCTGGCTCGTGATTTGTATCTTTGCTATGATTATGTTAAATTGCTTGTTTAGTCTCTTACTTATTTAAGAAGGTTATAAAAGTTAGAGTAAAAAAATTTTATTAGAAACTAATGGTTAGGTGGTATTGGAATGGAAATTTTAAAAAAAATCAAAGGGTTTCAACCAATTAGTCTATGTGATTGGCCAGGAAAAGTCTCCTGCGTTATTTTTATTGGAGGTTGTAATTTTCGGTGTCCTACGTGTCACAATAAACAAATTGCCTTTTATCCAGAAAAATCTCCCACAATTGAACTAGATATCTTTGACTATCTCAAAAAAAAGAAAAACTGGCTAGATGGAGTTGTTATATCTGGTGGTGAACCTACAATTGCGAGGGGCTTAGATGAGCTTATTAAAGAAATAAAATCTCTTGGTTTTCCTGTAAAATTGGATACCAATGGCTCTAATCCAAAACTTATTTATGAATTTTTACAATTAAACCTGGTTGATCTTTTTGCCGTTGATGTTAAAGGTCCTTTTAAAAAATATAAAGAACTAACAGGTGGAAAAATCTCAGAACAAGAGGTGAAAAAAAATTTTGATGAAATATTTTCATTGGCCAGAAAATATCCTTCTAACTTCCTTTTTAGATTGACAAAAGTTCCCCTATTAAATGAACAAGATATCCTTCTTGTAAAAAAATATCTTCCTCAGGGCTTTGAGTTAAAGCTTCAAGAATATCTAGAGGTTACGTAGTTTTTATTGAGATGGCCTTGCAATTTTAAATTTTATATTCTAATAATTTTGTTTGACGAGTTGTTAAGAAGAAATTATTTTTTAAATTAAATCAATATGTTATAATTATAAAAGGAGATAAGAAATGTACATTGAAGGGATAGAGTCAAAAATCGAGTCTAAAGTAAAGTCTTTAGATAAGCCAAAGCAGATTAGAAAGAGAGATGGGAGGCTTGAGACTTGGTCTGTTGATAGAATTGCAAACGCCATTTTAAAGGCACTAAATGCAAGTGGGATAAAGGATCCTCTACTGGCCAAAAGGCTGGCCATAAAGGTAGAGAAAAAGCTTTTAGGTATAGAGATACCTGAACAGGAACAGGTACAGGACATGGTTGAGCTGGTGCTAATGGAAAATAGGCTCTATCATGTGGCAAAAAAGTACATCTTATACCGTGAGCAGAGGAGGCAACTAAGGTCCCAGACAGAGACTTTTTTAAATATAGGTCGTACCATTGATGACTATCTTTCAAAAGATGATTGGCGAGTATCAGAAAATGCAAACATGGCCCATTCTTTTCAGGGGCTTATGCTCTATCTCTCAGGCTCTGTTCAGGCCAGATATGCATTGGAAAAATATCCAGAAGAAATAAGACTGGCCCATGAGCATGGATACATACACATCCATGACCTCTCCTTTGGACTTGCAGGTTATTGTGCTGGCTGGAGTTTAAGGGACTTACTCTTAGAGGGTTTTAATTTAGAGGGAAGGTGTTCATCAGGGCCTGCCAAACATTTTGATTCTGCTTTAGGTCAGATGGTAAATTTTCTTGGGACCCTTCAAAATGAATGGGCAGGAGCACAGGCATTTAACAATGTTGATACTTATCTTGCCCCATTTATAGCCAAGGACAAATTAAATTATAGACAGGTAAAACAGTCTATTCAGAAGTTTATCTTTAATTTGAATACTACATCTAGGTGGGGAGGACAGTCGCCCTTTACTAATCTCACATTTGATTTGATCCCTCCTAAACACATTGCCAATGAGGGTATTATCTTAGGCGGTGAGATCCATGACAGCTGTTATGGTGAATACGCAAAAGAAATGGAAATGATAAACAAGGCATTTTTAGAGATAATGTTAGAGGGAGATTATCATGGCAGGATATTTAGCTTTCCTATCCCTACTTATAATGTAACAGAAGACTTTCCATGGGATAGTGAAGTTGGAGAGCTACTCTTAAAACTTACAGCAAAGTATGGTGTTCCATATTTCCAGAACTTCATTAATTCTGACCTCAAACCAGAAGATGTGCGTTCTATGTGTTGCCGGCTTCAGATGGACTTAAGAGAACTTAGAAAACGCACGGGAGGATTGTTTGGTGCAGGTGATTTAACTGGATCAATTGGGGTAGTTACTATAAATCTTCCCAAATTGGGGTACCTTGCCCAGGGCGAAGAAGATTTTCTAGACCTCATAACTGAGTATGCAACACTTGCAAAGGAGTCTTTGGAATTTAAGAGAAAATGGGTATCTGACAACTTAGAGAAAGGGATGTTTCCATTTTCTAAAAGGTACTTAAAAAATAGCCTAAAAGGACACTTTTCCACTATTGGAATTGTGGGAGGACATGAGGCGTGCTTAAATCTCCTTGGCAAAGGTATAGATACCCCTGCAGGGATCAGACTTATGAAGAGGACATTGGAACATTTAAGGGAACTTACAGTGCAGTTTCAAGAAGAAACAGGAAATTTGTACAACTTAGAGGCAACTCCAGCAGAAGGTACCAGTTATAGATTGGCAAGGATAGATAAAAAACTCTATCAGGATATAATAACATCAGGATCCTCAGAACCCTATTACACAAATTCCACATGTCTTCCAGTGGATTATACCCAGGATGTGTTTGAGGCACTGGAACATCAAAATAAACTCCAGCCTCTGTATACTGGTGGTACTGTATTCCACGTATATTTAGGAGAAGCAGTCTCAGACTTAGAGAGTTTAAAGAGTTTTATAATAAAGGCAATGAAGAATACAAGACTGCCCTATATCTCAATAACTCCTACTTTTTCAGTTTGTAAGACCCATGGTTATCTTAAAGGAGAACATTTTAAATGTCCAAAATGTGGACAAGACGCAGAAGTGTATACAAGGGTGGTTGGATATTATCGCCCGGTTTCTATGTGGAATAAAGGAAAACAATCAGAATATATAGATAGGGTTACTTTTAAGATTTAGAATACCTTTTAAGTTAGAAAAAGAAAAAATACTGAAATTGGTGTATTGGTTATTGGTGTATTAGTGTATTGGTTATTTGTATATTGGTTATTGGTGTAGTGGTGTATCGGTTATAGTTCACCATTCTTCCCTCTTTCCTGTTCACTGATTACCGTTTAAGGAAGGGGAGGATGTTAAAATAAATTCAGATGTGATGGTGCGTAATGAAAATTTTGGGGAGGGTGACATGAAGATTAAAGTTTATCTTGAACCCAGTGAAGATGGTGGATATACAGCATTAGTCCCATCTTTACCTGGGTGCATATCAGAAGGTGATACTAAAGAAGAAGCATTAAAGAATATTCAGGAGGCCACTTTACTTTATTTGGAGGCAGTTGATGACGATATTTTGGCCTTACAAGATGCTGAAGAAATGGAATTGGCAATATGAAAACGGTCTACATTAGCACATATATTAAAACAGGCAGGAATTTCTTTAAAAGATTTTTTGGAAAAAATATAATAAAAGAGAGGTATAACTTATGAATTTTGTCATAATTGGTGGAGATGCTGCAGGCATGAGCGCTGCATCTCGCGCAAAAAGAAAAAATAAAGAATTACATGTAATAGTTTTTGAAAAGACATATGATGTCTCATATAGCGCATGTGGTATGCCATATAATATTGCTGATCCTGCGAGGGACATGGACGAGCTCATTGTAAGGAGAGCAGAGGTCTTCAGACAGAAGCAGGGTATAGATTTGAAAGTTGGCCATGAAGTAAAAAAAATAGATCCAAAGGCAAAAAAAATCTATGGAACTTCTATACAAGGGGAATTTGAACATCCCTTTGATAAACTACTTATAGCAACAGGGGCAAGGCCAAAGAGCTTAAACATCCCAGGAACTGACTTAGATGGTGTATTTTCATTAAAAAGTCTTGAGCATGGGAGGCAGATTAAAAAATATATTAAAGAAAAATCAGTAAAACAGGCAGTTATTATAGGTATGGGTTATATTGCACTTGAGATGTGTGAAGCATTACGTAGTCTTGATATAGAAGTCTCAATGATAAAGCCAAATCCCAGGTTTTTGCCTAAAATGGAGCAGGAACTGGCAGAAAGAATAAAACAAGTGGTAATCTCACATGGAGTTAAGTTATATGCAGGTTCAAATGTTAATGGGATTGAAAGAAAGGGTGAAAAACTATCAGTTTTAAGCGATGATTTTTCTTTAGATGGAGATATGGTGTTAATTGCCGTTGGTGTTGCTCCAAATAGTGAGCTTGCACAGGATGCAGGCCTTGAGCTTGGTGCTAACAATGCAATTTCAGTTGACAGATATTTTAGGACATCTAATGAAGATATATATGCAGCAGGGGACTGTGCAGATACATATAATGTGATTACTGGTAAAAAGATCTATCACCCATTGGCGCTTTTGGCAAATAGGGGTGGTTGGATGGTTGCAGACAATATTGTAGGAAAAGAGAAAGAATTTAAGGGGATAGTTGCAACTTCAGTGTTTAAGGTGTTTGAATTACAGGTTGCTTCAACGGGGCTTAATGAAAAACAGGCGCAGGATGCTGGCTTTGATCCAGTTTCAGTTACCATTAATTCCAGATCCAGGGCACACGCCCATCCTGGATCAAAGACTATTTCTGTGCACATGGTTGCGGATAAAAAAACAGGGCAACTTTTAGGAACACAAATGGTAGGAGAAGAGGGAGTAGCACATAGGATCAATTCAATTGCAGTTGCCCTTCATGCTAATATGAGTGTGGATGAGTACTTTGGCTGCGACCTTGCATATGCGCCGCCATTTTCGCCAGTTTGGGATCCAACACTTACAGCTGCAAATGTGCTCAAGAAGAAGTTATAGACGATATAAGTTTTGACAAAAGATAGTTGGCATCCAATATCTCGTCCCTGAGCTCGCTTTGGGTTACCCAGTCCAGGGAAGAGAGATTTTGTTTTCGTTTTTCAAGGTGGAGAATCTTTTGTTTTAGGTCGTCTATCAAGAAATCCCAATCAATGGATATTCTGCTCATCTTCTTTTCTTCTTCCTTAATAAAAGATGTGACCATATCTGGGATTAATTCATATTCTTCTAGGTAATCTGGGATGTACACCTCATAACCAAATTTATCCCTGATCTTTTCAGCAAGCACCTTTTGTGACTCATATTCTCCATGTACCAGAAAGACCTTCATCTTGGGATTTTTAAAATTTTCCATCCATTCTAAGATCTGTTTTTGATCTGCGTGGGCAGAAAATCCATTTATTGTGAAAACTTTTGCTTTTACCTGTGTCTCTTCTCCAAAAATTTTTACTGTCTTGGCACCATCTACTATCCTTCTTCCCAATGTCCCCTGGGCCTGAAACCCTACAAAGACTATGCTAGCGCCTGGTCTCCAGATGTTGTGCTTTAGATGGTGTTTAATCCTACCGGCATTTGCCATTCCACTTGCAGAAATAATGATTGCAGGACCTGTTAACGTATTTAATTTAATAGAATCTTCAGTACTCAAGGCAAATTTTAGGTTTTTTAATTTTAATGGATTTTCTCCTTGCTTGAATAATTCCTTGGATTGTTCATCAAAATAGCCGTGGTATTTATCAAATATCCTCGTTGCATTAATTGCCAGGGGACTGTCCATATATACAGGTATTGATGGAGGGATTTTGCCCTGTTTAATTAAAAAATATAATGCATATAGTAACTCCTGTGTCCTTTCCACAGCAAAGGCAGGTATAATGGTCTTTTCATTATTCATTACACTGTAATTTATTGCTTCAGCAAGTTCATCTAAGCTTGCTTCTTCGTTTTTGTGTAGTCTATTTCCATAAGTGGACTCTAAAAATAAAAAGTCAGCATACTCTATTTTAGATGGGTCTTTTACAATAAATTGTTTTGGCCTTCCAAGGTCTCCAGAAAATACAACTTTATATTTTTTGTTGTTTTCTTCAACATTGAGTTCAATTATTGAGGAGCCCAAAATATGTCCTGCATCATGGAGTTCTACTTCCAGTCCCTCTATGGGAGAGAATTTTTTATTATACCCAGTAGTTTTCATAAGGGGTATTGAATTATCTGCATCAATTTCTGAATACAGGGGCTCAAGTAAAGGTTTTCCTTGTCTTTTCCTTTTTTGATTTTTCCATTCAATCTCTGTTGCCTGGACATGGGCACTGTCCTTTAGCATTATAGTCAAAAGGTCCATGGTAGGATGGGTTGTGTATATATCTCCATTAAATCCTTCTTTGACAAATTTGGGTATCAATCCTGAGTGATCAATGTGACAATGGGAAAGCAAAATAAATTCAATGTCTTTAATCCCATACATCTCTGTATTATAGTTTCTTTCTTCTATTTCCTTGTTGCCCTGATGTAGGCCGCAGTCTATACAAAATTTGTGTCCATTTAATTCAACCCTGAAACAACAACCAGTAACTGTCCTGGCAGCTCCTAAAAATTTTACATTCATAAGGGTGTGCTCCTTGTTTAGTGAAGTTAAAAATATCAAATTATCTAAGGCATGGTAGAGAATTATGTCAATAAATTTATTGGGTAAGAAAAACAAAAATTAGTTGAATTTCAGAAATTCTTGGACTACTAAAAAGGTAACTATTTGTTCTTATACAGGTTATTTTAGGTCTCTGACAAACTTATATCAAAAAAAGGGAGGATGTTATGAAAAAGTTTTTGGTAAGTGTCTTAGCAATATTTTTAATTTTTATATTTTGTTCATATCAAGTTTTTGCAAAAAAAATCGTTCTCAGGGCGCAGTCAAGTTATCCAGCAGGGCTTCCCCAGCTGTATGAGCCTGCAAAATACTTTTGTGATTTAATCTACAAATTAACTGACGGTCAGGTAGAGGTAAAATTATATCCCTCGGGTGCAATAGTTCCTCCAAAACAGGTGTTAGATGCCGTTAATTCTGGTATTTTGGACATGGGGTTTACCTGGGCTGGTTGGTGGCAGGGGAAATTTCCAGCAGCACCCCTTTTTGGAAATTCATATCCCAATGGTATGCAGATGCAAGAGATGCTTGGATGGATATTTAGTGGAGAAGGGCTTGAGTTATGGAATGAGATGTATAGATCCCATGGCTACAATGTAGTGGTTTTGCCCCCATACGGAATGCTTGGGTCTGAGAATTTTGCATGGTCAAAAAAGCCTATAAATTCCCTGGATGATTTTAAAGGGCTGAAGTTTAGAACAGTGGGAATATGGGGCAAGTGTTTGGAAAGATTAGGTGCCCAGGTAATTAGCCTTGCAGGAGGAGAGGTTTACCCTGCTTTAGAGAGGGGAGTTATTGATGCAGCTGAATTTGCCACACCTGCAATTGACAAAAAGTTGGGATTTCAAGAGATTTGTCCATATCTTATTGTACCTGGTATTCATGAGCCATGTGCACCCCTTGAAACCTTAATGAATAAGAAAAAATGGGACAAACTTCCCAAAGATATAAAGGAAAAAATTAAAGTAGCACTTATTACTTCTTGCTTTGTGGCAATAAACAAGGCATTAAAACAGGATGCTGAGGCAATGTACTACTTTTTATCCAATCCCAAACTACATGTATCTAAGCTGTCTCCCAAGATGATAGAAAAAATAAAAACTATTGGAGAGCAAGTTATGAGTGAGATAGCCAAAAAAGATCCTTTTTTCAAAAAAGTATGGATGTCTCAAGTGAAATTCAGGAAAAAAGTAGAGCCATATGCTTCTTTAATTAGACTACCTTATCCATACGCAGGAAGATAACAATGAACATAATTGATAAAATAAATAAAATTATTTCTAATATTGTTTCCTATTTAGTAATTATCCTGATCTTGGAACTTGTGTATGATACGGTTATGCGTTATGTATTTAACATAGCTGTTGAGTGGTCGTTTGATATATCTTATATGCTCTATGGAATTATTTTTATGCTTGCAATACCACATGTTGATTATCTAAACAAACACGTTAGGATTGAAATCTTTTATAATAGATTTTCCAAAAGATTAAAATCTATAGTAGATATTATTGGATATATTTTGATTTATATTCCTATATCTATTTCACTTTTAATATTTGGATGGAAGTTCTTTTATATATCATACAAAATCAAGGAAACATCTGGTGCGAGTATGTGGTCTCCGCCTATTTATCCATTTAAATTTATTATTCCTTTAACTGGTTTTCTTTTGCTTTTACATACATTGTCTAGGCTAATTAAAACCATTAGATATGCAATAAAAAAGTAAAAATAGAGTAGTGGATTATTATGGGTTTATCAAATAATGTATTAATATGGATCCTCCTGGTTGGACTTTTTGTTGGTCTATTTTCTGGGCTACCAGTTGGATTTGTGCTCCTTGGTATCTCCATTATTGTTGGAGTCATTGGGTTTGGTAGCCCTTTTTTCTCAATGATGATGATGAGGGTGTTTGAGACCATGCACAACTATGTGTTGGTCTCAATAGTGCTTTTTATCTTTATGGGCATTATGCTGGAGAGATCAGGTGCTGGAGAAAAACTATTTTCTTCTATGCACATACTCTTTGGCAGAGTTAGAGGTGGTCTTGCCTTTGCTGCCATTATTGTGTCCACAATTATGGCAGCGGCAACAGGGATTATGGGTGCGCCAGTGATAATTATGGGGTTATTTGCCCTTCCTGAAATGTTGAAAAGGGGGTATTCTAAAAGCCTTAGTTGTGGTACCATTTGTGCGGGAGGCACCCTTGGAATCCTTATCCCCCCTAGTATAATGTTGGTTGTATATGGTCCAATGGCTGGCATCCCTGTTGGAAAATTATTTTTAGGTGCAATTCTTCCTGGACTCTTGCTCTCTTTTTTATACAGTGTATATGTTTTGACCCTCTGTCATTTTAAGCCTGAGATGGGGCCACCCTTTGAAACCAGGGATGTGAGTTTTAAAGAGAAGTGTTATCTTTTTTTTCACTCCCTCCTTCCAACCCTTTTTTTGATTTTAGCAGTTTTGGGCTCTATTTTTTTTGGGATTGCTGCGCCCACTGAGGCCGCTGCAATTGGCAGCTTTGCATCTATTTTGTTGGCTATACTGTACGGCAGGTTTAATTTGAAGATGTTAAAAGATGTGATTTTAGAGACTACATATGTATCCAGTATGATCCTTACTATAGTTATGGGAGCCTTTGTATTTACTGGTACCTTTATGTTGGTTGGTGGAGGAGACTTTGTAGCTAATATGCTTTTTTCTGTATCTAAAAATCCATGGGTGATTCTTTTTTTCATGGTCCTATGTTTCTTTGTGTTTGGGATGTTTATGGAGTGGGTTGGAATTGTTCCAATCTTAGTTCCCATATTTAGTCCAATAATCTCACAGCTTGGGTTTAATCCTTTGTGGGCTGGTATATTGTTTTGTGTTGCGATGCAGACATCCTTTTTGACCCCGCCAATGGCACCTGCCTTGTTTTATTTAAAGGGAGTAGCACCCAAAGATGTGGATTTTGCAAACCACATAGTCAAGGGAGTTATTCCGTTTATTATAATTCAGTTAATATCCCTCATAATACTTGCTATTTTCCCAGAAATTGTTACTTTTTTACCAAGTAGAATGTGATTTTTAACAATACATTTAATTTTTTGAAATTTTTATTTTGGACGGAAGATTAACATAAAGGGATTAGTGTTATGAGGTATTTTAATACTGCTGGGCCTGTAAGATGTGATGAGCATTACTGTCTTCCACCATTGCAGAGGTTGGACTTGGAAGAGGTTTTGATGTTAATTGACCAAAAAAAATATTTTGTTCTGCACGCTCCACGTCAAACAGGAAAGACAAGTTGCTTGTTGGCATTGATGGAATATTTGAATAGCCAGGGGAAATACAAGGCCCTTTATATAAATGTGGAAAAGGCACAGGCTGCAAGGGAAGATGTGAGCCAAGGGATTAAAACTATTGTAAGTAGTCTTCAAAGGATGGAGGAATTTTTTTGGGGAACCAATTTTCTCTATGATTGGCAGAAAATTTTAGAAGAACGCGGTCCTCATGATGGATTGGAAACAGCTATTTCGCTTTTGTGTCAAAGGGCCAAAAAACCTGTAGTGCTTATGATAGATGAAATAGACAGTTTGATTGGTGATACCTTGATATCAGTCTTGCGGCAGATAAGGTCAGGTTATGCTTTTAGGCCAAAGGGCTTTCCTCAGAGTATAATACTTTGTGGTGTTAGAGATGTAAGGGACTATCGCATTCATGCAAGTCAAGAAAAGGAAATAATTACAGGTGGTAGTGCTTTTAACATTAAAGCAGAATCCCTTCACCTTGGGGATTTCAATAAGAGGGAGATAAGTATCCTCTATTCTCAACACACAGAAGAAACAGGTCAGGAATTTGAAGATGGGGTGATTGATTATGTGTGGGAATTAACAGAAGGTCAGCCATGGCTTGTGAATGCACTGGGTTATGTGGCCTGTTTTAAGATTAAGCAGAGTAGAGATAGGTCCAAAAAAGTAACAAAAGACATAATAGAACAGGCAAAAGAGAAGATAATAATAGAAAGATACACCCATATTGACCAACTTGCTGATAAATTGAGGGAAGAGCGGGTAAAAAAGGTAATTGAGTGTATTTTAATGGGGGAAGAAGAGCCAGAGGATATCCCAGTTGATGACATCCTGTATGTAAGAGACTTAGGTCTTATAAAGACCCATCCCAGTCTTAGGATATCCAATAAGATATATCAAGAGGTGATACCCAGGGAACTTACATTTTCCACCCAGCTTACCATCACCCAGGATGCTGCGTGGTATGTAAGGGAAGATGGCTCTCTTGATATGGATAAACTCATGCGTGCTTTTCAGGAGTTTTTCAGAGAGCACAGTGAATCTTGGATTGAGAGATTTGACTACAAAGAGGCAGGCCCTCAGCTTCTTATGCAGGCATTTTTACAGAGGATAGTAAATAGCGGAGGAAGGATTTACAGAGAATATGGTCTTGGAAGAAGACGCACAGACCTATTAGTTGTATGGCCAACAAAAGATAATAATGTGCAAAAAATAGTCATAGAACTAAAGATATTACGTAAAAGTTTAGACAAGACAATAGCACAAGGGCTCAAGCAGACTAAAGACTACATGGACAAGTGCAGTGCCCTTGAAGGGCATTTAGTTATTTTTGACAAAAGAGAAGATATATCCTGGGATGAAAAGATATTTGAGATGGAAAAGACAGTGGATGGCAAAAAAATAAAGGTATGGGGGATGTAGAAAAATTATTTATCACTGGACAAACTCTAGAAGATAATACATGTTTTTCAGCTGAATATGAAATTTAGGAGAAGGTTATGAAAGTAGCACTAATATGTCCTCCCTACCCATTAGAAGAATATCCATCACCACCCCTTGGAATTTCATATGTTGCAGCAACCTTAGAAGAGATTGGGGTTGATGTAGAAATATGGGATTTTATTGTGCAAAAATATACCCATGAGAAAATTGAGAGGTTTGTGAAGAGATTTAATCCAGATGTAGTAGGCGCAACTTCTGTGACCATGAATTTTTTATTTGCCCAAAAAATTTTAAAAGAAGTGAAGAAACTAGCTCCAGATGTAATCACCATGATGGGTGGCCCCCATGTGTCCTTTGATATAAAAGATACTTTGAATTTATACCCTCACATTGACTTAATAGTTGTTGGAGAAGGTGAACTCACTCTAAAAGAACTTATTCCAGATATAAAAAACAAAAAAAATTGGAAAAATATTAAGGGAATAGCGTTTAGAAATGAAGATGGCAGTATAAATATCACACCTAAAAGGGAGCTTATACCTGATTTATCAAAGCTTCCCTTACCGGCCAGACATCTACTTCCTTTATCAAAATATTTGGCTCTGGGCTTTCCTGTTAGTATTACAACCAGTAGGGGCTGTCCCAATAAATGCATATTTTGTCAGGGTCGAAGGTTGCTTGGATTAAAACCCAGGTATAGGCCTATTGGGAGTGTGGTATCAGAGATTGAGTATCTCTTATCCCTGGGGTTTTCCAGAATCAATTTTGCAGATGATTTTTTTACGTCCAATAAACCACGGGTCAAAGATCTGTGTGGGGAAATTAAAAAAAGAGGTTTAGAATTTTCGTGGAGCGCCTTTGTAAGGGTAGATTCAGTTGATAGGGAACTTCTTTTGGCCATGAAAGATGCTGGGTGTGATACTGTTAGTTTTGGAGTTGAATCTGGAAATGAAGAAATGCTTAAAAGAATTAGAAAGAGAATAAAAATT
>NZ_JBMYBT010000017.1:0-17874 GCF_053993635.1 Desulfothermus sp.
TATTTCATTTCTATACGCCATTGCCTGGTTTATCAACCTGCTCTTATCTTCTTTAGCAGAGGCAACGTCCTTAAATGCATCTAGCACCTGTTTTGGTGGATGCACGTCCTGAAGTTTTACGGCCACTACCTGTATGCCACTATGATAACTATCAAGTATTTGCTGAAGTAACTTCTGGGTTTTATTTTGAATACCGAATTTTTCAGTTGTGAGCACTGCATTAATCTGATTATTTCCTATAACTGCCCTCATTGCCGCTTCTGCTGCGTCTTTAACTGTTTTAAAAGGATTGCTTATATTAAAGAGATAGGAATAAGCATCTTTAATCCTATATTGAACAATAAATTGCACATCCACAATATTCTCATCTCCTGTTAACATCAATGATTCTTTGGGAACTGCCCTGTAGTTATTAATACCTGTTCCCAGGGTTACACTTCTAAAACCTATTTCTACCCTTTTTATTTGAGTTACACTTGGAGTCAAAACTGTCTCTATTGGATATGGTAAATGATAATGGGGACCTGGGCCAGAAATTCTATTAAAAGCCCCAAATCTCTTAATTACCCCAACCTGATCTGGATTTACTATGTAAAATCCACTTGCAAGCCAGAGCAATACAACTATCCCAATCAAAATTTGAAGACCTTTACCCTTAAGATTGTCCCCAAAAGGCAACTTCTCTTTTAGCTTTGAAATATCGGGTAAGGGTGGCTTATTGGACCTTGAAAATTTCTCTTTTCTTTCTTCTAACTTGTCCCAATCCCAATTCACAACATCCTCCTTTTTTGGCCTTAAAACCATATTTTTTTACAAGTTATAGAAACCCATCAATTTAAGATCACCATTATGAAGCTAATTTTTCTTAAATTATGTCAAAACCAAAATTTAGGGTCAATAAATTTTTAATCAAACCATTAAATTATCTGCCTTGCCATATCTAGAAATAAAGATTAAATTAAAATAAGTAAAATGGATAGTAAAAAACAAAAAATAAAAGGAGGCGAAAAGTGAAACAAATAAATCAAGATGTATTCAGGGCTTACGACATAAGGGGAATTGTTGACAAGGACTTTGATGAAGAATGGGTAGAGGTGTTAGGTCAGGCATGTGGTACTTATTTTCTAGACAAAGGATACAATAAGTGTGTTGTAGGAAGAGATTGCAGACACAGCTCTCCTGCATATCAAAAGGCTATGGTTAAGGGCCTAATTTCTACTGGAATAGATGTCATAATACTTCCAATGGTCCCAACCCCAATTTTTTATTTTTCAGTAAAACATCTAAAATTAAATGCTGGAGTTATGATCACTGCATCTCATAATCCCCCAGAATTTAATGGGTTTAAGGTATGGGCAGGACTGGACACCATCCACACCACAGAAATACAAAACCTCTACAAAATAATGAAAGCTGGTAAATTTAAAAAAGGCGAAGGTTTTGCCAGTGAATTTGACCCAATACCCATATATCTAGATGAATTAACAAAGGGAATCAAAATAGAAAATAAAGTAAAGGTAGTTGTAGATGGCGGTAATGGCACATCTGGTAACATCTGCAAAGAGCTCTTGATGCGTCTTGGGTGCGAAGTCCACTGCCTATATTGCGACCCAGACCCAGATTTTCCTAATCACCATCCTGATCCAACGGTTCTTGAAAATATTAAAGATCTAAGGCAAAAAGTAATTGACACAAAATCCCATCTTGGCGTGGGTTTTGATGGAGACGGTGATAGGATTGGAGTTGTTGACGAAAATGGTAATGTCCTTTATGGAGATCAAGTCCTGGCTATCTTTGCAAGGGAGGTCTTAAAGGAAAATCCAGGTGCAAAGATAATTGGAGAAGTAAAGTGTTCTCACCTCCTTTACAGAGATATTCAAAACCATGGTGGAACTCCAATTATGTGGAAGACAGGTCACTCACTCATAAAGGCCAAAATGAGGGAACAAGGGGCCTTACTTGCAGGAGAAATGAGTGGACACATGTTTTTTGCAGATAGATACTATGGGTATGACGATGCCATATACGCAGCAGCCAGGTTAATAGAGATCATCTCCAAAAATCCTGAAAAAAAACTGAGCACCTATCTCAGTGATTGGCCAAAGACTTACAATACTCCAGAAATCAGGATGGATTGTCCAGAAAAAATAAAATTTCAGGTGGTAGAGAAGGCAAAAGAGTATTTTAAAAAACATGCTCAAGGAGGGGAAATCATTGATGTTGACGGAATTAGAATTAATTTTAAGGATGGATGGGGACTTATTAGGGCGTCAAATACCCAGCCAGTACTGGTTTTAAGATTCGAGGCTGAAAGTCCAGAAAGGCTTAAGGAAATTCGGGAGTTTTTTGAAACTCCCCTAAAAAAATGGATATCAGAACTAAATGGTTAGGATAAAAAGATATCACAAAGACTCATCACCCCTTGTTTCTATGCTCAGAACCACAGGGGTGGTGCTAGTCTTTTTTGTCACAGGACTTATTTTTTGGAAAAACTATGAGTCCACTTTAGAAAAAATAACCAGTAGACAAAGGGTATACGACCAGACCAAAACTCTGTCAAAATCCCAGAGGAAAATTTTATTGAATTTTGCCAGATATTTAAAAGACTTATATGGAATTGATTTAAAAATTAATATAAATAAAAAACACGTCATAAAACCACACAATCCCTCAAAGACCCTTTTTATTGGGATTTGTCCTCCAAAAAAAAAGGCTGTAATACATTTCCCTATTCTCTTAAAAAAATCACTTCCCCAAGAGTTTACAAATTATATGGAAACAGAGTATTGTAAGACATATTTATCAAAGGAGACATGGCCAATTGGTCTTATTAATGGTGTAAAATTAATTTATGATCAATTGAATAATTTGAGCAATGAATAAAAATAATAAATTACCTGAGGTTTGCATCTACACAGACGGTGCATGCATTGGAAATCCAGGCCCAGGGGGCTGGGCTGCAATTTTAAAATCTGGCCCTTATTCCAAAAAAATATCAGGAGGAGAAAAATATACAACGAATAACAGGATGGAATTAACTGCAATAATAAAGGGATTAGAGGCCCTTAAAAAAAGGTGTAGTGTTAAGATATATACAGATTCAAAATATATCCATGATGCCATAAATAAAAAATGGATAGAAAAATGGATTAAATCCAATTGGTTGAATGCTGCAAAAAAACCAGTAAAAAATAGGGAACTCTGGGAGAGATTAATTGAACTTTTAAATAACCATGAGGTAAAAATTTTCTGGGTCAAGGGACATAGTGGACATACAGAAAATGAAAGATGTGATTTTCTCGCTAGACAAGAAGCAAATAAAAGAAAATAGCCATGCACAAATTAAAGTTAGACGAACTTGAAAAAATTATAAAATACAAATTCAATAATAAAGAGTTGCTTATAACTGCACTTAGCCACTCTTCTTATGCCAATGAAAATCCAAATTTTAGGGAAAACAACGAACGACTGGAATTCCTTGGAGATGCAGTACTTGAACTCTTGGTCTCTGAAGAACTATATAAAAAATTCCCAAATGCACAAGAGGGAGAGCTTACCAGCACCAGGGCCTATTTGGTAAATGAAGCCTTTCTCGCCAAAATGGCCAGGGAAATTAAACTCAATCACTTTTTATTGCTTGGAAAAGGGGAAGAAAATCAAGGAGGTAGAGAGAGGGAGGCCAATTTGTGCGATGCCTTTGAGGCACTTATTGGAGCAGTTTTTTTAGATGGAGGATATGAAAAGGCAAAAAATTTTGTTAAAAATTTATTTAAAGACAAATGGCCTACAAGTTGTGTTGAAAAAGTAAAAAAAGATTACAAGAGCAAGCTACAAGAAATCACTCAGAGGATATTTAAGGAACGTCCAAAATATGTATTAATAGATAGCTTTGGTCCTGAACACGCAAAGTCATACACTGTAAAGGTTATTCTCCCTAACCAGTGGAGTTTTGAGGCTACCTCTACCAGTATAAAAAAGGCTGAACAGCTTGCTGCAAAAAAGGCCACGCATGCAATAAATTTAAGTAAGTAACTTAAAATGCTTATATCATATAAATACAAATTCATATTTGTTCATATTGCAAAAACTGGGGGAACAAGTATAAGATCAGCTCTAACACCTCTTTTGCTGAGAGATCCATTTAGATGGGTACAGTATATATTTAATCGTATTAGTGATATAACAAGTCACAAAATAGGAGTTAAGTTCCCCAGACATGCAAAGATAATTGCAGCTTACGAAATACTTCCAGGGGAAATATTTAATTCTTTTTTTAAATTTGCATTTGTTAGAAATCCCTGGGACTTACAGGTAAGCTCTTTTCACCATATAAAAAGGGAGCGACCCCATTTGATTGAACACATAAAATCATTTGAAGATTTTTTAAAATTTAAATTACAAGAACCAAGGCCGTACCACTATATTTTAGATGCATCTAAAGAGCCTCAATGGTTTTCTCTTGTGGATATCAATGGAAAATGTTTGATGGACTTTATTGGAAGATATGAAAATTTAGAAAATGATTTTAATTCTGTCCTCAAAAAAATTGGAATAAAGAAAAAAATTAAACTACCCCACAAAAGAAAGGCAAAGGATAGAGACAAAGATTACAGAAAATATTATACAGACAAGGCAGCAGAAATAGTTGAAAAACATTTCAGGATTGATATAGAAAAGTTTGGATATAAGTTCTGATCTAAAAATTTAAATCAAACAAGGAGGATTAAAGGATGTTTAGCGGCATAATGTTACTTTTGGGATTAATGTGTGTTGGACTTTTCCTATATCTTTTGCAAAAAGAAGATGGTTACACAGACGAGCAATGATTGATAATAATACCCAGAAAGCAGACCTATTTGAATCCCTTCGCCACAGGATGGTGGAAGAACAAATTATAAGGAGGGGAGTGACAAATCCCCTTGTAATATCTGCCATGAAAAAGGTGCCCAGGCACCTTTTTGTGTCAAAAGATCTTATCCACAAAGCATATGAGGATAGACCACTTCCAATTGGACATGAGCAAACCATCTCTCAGCCATATATTGTTGCATATATGACCCAGGCCTTGAGATTAGTTGGAGGAGAAAAGGTATTAGAAGTTGGAACAGGGTGTGGATATCAGGCTGCTGTATTGGCTGAAATAGCAAAGGAAGTTTATACAATAGAAAGGATTGCTGAGCTGGCAGAAAAGGCAAAAAATACCCTTAAGTCTCTAAACTATAATAATGTGCATGTAGTAGTAGGGGACGGCACATTAGGTCTAGAGGAATTTGCCCCATATGACGCCATAATAGTCACTGCAGGTGGTCCAAAAATACCTAAAACACTTATTGAACAATTAAAAGTCGGTGGCTCACTGGTTATGCCTGTTGGAGAATATAAATATGGACAAACACTTACCAGGATAACCAAGGGTGTTAATGGAAAAATAAATGAGGAAAAATTAATAGATGTGCTCTTTGTTCCTTTAATTGGAGATGAGGGATGGAAACAATAAAACAAATCTCCTCTCTTCCTCAATCTTGTGGAGTCTATTTATTTAAAAATAGCCACGACAAAGTAATCTACGTTGGAAAGGCGAAAAATATAAAAAAAAGGGTATCTCAATATTTTAGAAGCTATGTCACTTCAGATAAAACTCAGCTTTTAGTCTCAGAAATTAGCAATATTGACTTTATTTGCACCTCTACAGAAAAAGAGGCCCTTCTTTTAGAGTTTAACTTAATAAAAAAATACAGACCTAAATACAACATACTGCTTCGGGATGATAAAGCTTATCTATTATTTAAAATAGATTTAAACCATCCATATCCCAGGATTCAAATAACTCGTAAGATTGTTAAAAAGAATAATTGCAAATATTTCGGACCATATACGTCTGCAAAAGCTGCCAGACAAACTTATAAACTCCTAAATAAAATCTTCCCAATTAGAAAATGTAAAGATACTATTTTCAAAAACAGAACAAGACCATGTCTCCAATACCATATTAAAAGATGTCTTGCTCCTTGTTGTTTGAACGTGTCAAAAAAAGAATATATGGAGTTAATTCATGAAGTAGAGTTGTTTTTAAAGGGCAAAAATCAAAAACTTATCTCAAAACTTGAAAAAGAAATGTGGAATGCATCAGATAAATTGGAATTTGAAAAGGCAGCACAAATAAGAAACAAAATATTTGAAATAAAAAAAACCCTTGAGCAACAAAGGGTTATACTGCCTACAAATGGAGACATGGATGTGTTTTCAATTGATATAAATGAGCAACTAGTAGGTGTTGGGATACTAATTTTAAGAGAAGGACGACTTGTGGACCAGAAAGATTTTCAATTCAGCCATGAAAAAATAAGACCCTTTGAGTTAGATAGAGAACATATTTTAAAGGAGATTTTAAATGCTGTAATCTTTCAATTTTATTCTATAAATCCCTATGTGCCAGACAAAATCCTACTACCTATTAATTATAATTTAGACCCTCAGGTTTTGGATTTTTTACAGGTAAAAAAAGGCAAAAAAATTCAGATGATCTCACCTACCACCAGTACACACAAAGATCTTCTTAGGCTGGCAAGTTTAAACATATTTAAAGAAAACCTTCCCAAACAGATGAAAGAATTAATAGGGTTATCAAAATTACTAAAAATGGACAATATACCCAAACGAATAGAGGTAATTGATGCTTCCCATATTATGGGCAAGCATACAATGGTGGGGATGATAGTATGTGAACATGGGGAACTAAAAAAACATGAATACAGAATTTTTAAATTTGAAGACTTAGATGAGACACGGGATGATTATTTAACCTTACATCTCTGGACTCAAAAAAGATTTAAGTTGGGTGCACCCTGGCCAGATTTGCTTATTATAGACGGCGGAAAGGGACAATTAAATGCAGTGAAACAGGGCTTTGAAAAATTGTTTAATGGTCCTGTTCCTTTCAAATTAATCTCAATAGCCAAGCCTAGACAAAACATGGAGCCTGACAAAATATATATAATGGGAAGAAAAAATCCATTAATACTGCCGAAAAATTCAAAAGAACTTTTATTTATCCAATTTTTAAGGGACAATGTGCACAGGTTTACCATATCCAAAACCAGGGCTAAAGCCAGAAAAACAACAATTCAAAGCGATTTAACAAAGATAAAGGGAATAGGGCCAAAGACCTTTAAATTGCTAATGTCCCACTTCAACTCCCTGGATAATATCCTAAATGTTACTTGCGATGAACTAAAAAAAATACCAACTATTGGTGAGTCACGTTCCAAACAAATTTACTTAGGGTTGCAAAACTTAAAAGAAGAGGTTAAAAGGTCTATTAGATAGTCACTATCTCAATTTTAAGGATTCAAAGAATGGATATAAAACTAGCAAAACCCTTTATTGAAGCTACAGTTAATGTGTTATCAACTATGGCCATGATTAAACCAAAGGCAAAAAAACCATATATTAAAGACCATAATAGAGCACTAGGAGATGTATCTGGTATTGTTGGTTTTACAGCCGATGGGGGAAAAAAAGGAGTTATGAGTGTTTCTTTCTCAAAAAAATGTGCTATTCAGATAGTAAAAAACTTACTTGGAGACGATATTGAAAACATTGTAGAAGATGTCCAAGATGCAGTGGGAGAAATAACCAACATGATCTCTGGCCAAGCCAGGGCAAAATTGGCTGAGATGGGCATTACAATGGAAGGTGCCACTCCAACAGTTATAATGGGTGAAAATCACACCATAACACACATAACAAAAGACCAAATAATGGCGGTTCCTTTTACCACTGAATATGGAGACTTTGTGGTGGAATTCAGCATGAGTGAATAAAGAAAAAATTTTAAAAAAGGAGATATAAGCTATGTCAATTAACAAAAATATGAGGATACTGGTAGTAGATGATTTTTCCACAATGAGGAGAATCATAAAAAACATCCTCAAACAGCTGGGTTTTACCAATGTTGTAGATGCAGATGATGGCACTACTGCATGGGAAATCCTAAACAAAGACAAAATTGACTTTATAATTTCTGACTGGAATATGCCCAAGATGTCAGGTATAGAACTCCTTAGAAAGGTTCGTGCAAGCGAAGAATTTGCAGACATACCATTTTTAATGGTCACTGCTGAAGGTCAACAGGAAAACGTTATAGAGGCAGTTCAGGCAGGGGTATCAAATTACATTGTAAAGCCGTTTACTCCAGAGACCTTTGAACAAAAGATAAAAAAGATCTTTGAAAAAAAGAAATAGCTTTTTCTATTTACTGATCTTTAAAAAAAATGATCATATTTTTCCTTACTTTTACTTTCTTATTACCAGGAAATTGGATTAAGCGGGGGCCTTTATAATTTACAATGGAATTATCTAAATTATGTAAATTTGCAAATAGGGATGTATTATGACCTAAACGGTTTAATACATCCCTATACCATCTTAAGCGTATTGCCTTTGAAAGCTTAGTAAAATCATTTCTTTTTATACAAATCTCCCCATTATTTATTACTTCTTTGTTTCTCAATTTATTTAATTCTTTTTCATAAAACTCTACATCAACTTGAGATAAAACCCATAAATTTTTCATAGATTTTAAAAAATTTGGATTTTCTTCTAAAAGCAAAGGTAAAATTTTATGCCTTATTCGATTTCTTTTATATGTTAAGTTGTAATTGGACTCATCTTCTACCCATTTAATTGAATAATTATTGAGTAAGGATATAAGCTTTTTTTTAGGAATAAGTAATAAGGGTCTGAAAATCTTTTTTTGAAAATTAATCGCATCCATACCACCCAATGAAGGCCAGCCCACTCCCCTTGTAAGTCTCATCAAAATATCTTCTGCAAGGTCATTTAAGTGATGACCAGTACAAATAAAATCAGATCCAGTCTTTATCCGTACCCCCTCTAAAAAACGATATCTAATAACCCTTGCTGCTTCTTCAATACCAATTTTTCGCACTTTACTGTAGACAGCTACTTTTGATGAACCAGCAATAAAAGAAATTTTATTTTCTTTGCAAAGTTGCTCAACAAATTCCTTTTCTCTTTGTGAAACATCCCTGAGCCTGTGATCTAAATGGGCAACCACTATTTTAAAGCACAAGCTCTTTTTCAGGACATTCATGATAAAAAGCAGTGCTATTGAATCTGCACCACCTGACACCGCCAAAACTATTTTTTTGTTTTTTAGAGGTATATGGAGTTCATCTAAAATAAAATTCTTTACATCTAAAACTAAATGAACATCCTCTGGTTTTAGTTCTTTTAAGGACTCAATTAATTTCATGGTGATCTAATTCAATTTTTTTTCATTAATTACTGAGAAATAGATATTTTCAACCAAATTTATACCATAATTTCTTTGTTGTACAGTGGCAAAAGAAATGCAACTACACCTTATTTTGTTGGTTGCCCTAACTAAGAGTTCTAATTTTATGAAGTCTCTCCCAAGCTCTAAAGAAAATATATAGGGACCACAACTTGCAAAATGCTCTTTTTGAGTAGCATTTAAAAGTTCCTCTGGGATCTGAATCCAAAATATATCCTCTATTGGACTTTTATAATTTTTTCCCTTTAAATATGCCCTTACTTTCTCTATATCAGCTTTTTTTATTTCATCTATCACATAACTTATCACTATTTATCCCTCCTCTAGGTTAAATTATAAATTTTCCTAAATTGTGGCTATAATTTGTTTCCTAAAGTATTTAACTCCCCAATACCCAATTAAAATTGCCTCAGCAGCGTCAAGATTTACCAGCTTTGGAGGAGAAAGACCAGATTCAATTATTATGTTTCGTGCATATATACCAGCCAGCCTTTTAGACTCTTTACCTGTAAGATTCCTTGACCCAAGAATATCTCCCCTCCACCTTTCTGGGGATACATACATAACTGGTACATCTAATTTAGTTCCTTTTTTCCTCCAAATCTTTCCAATGTCCCTGCTTCCTTCAATTACTATGAGAGATAGCTCCCACTTTGTTGAAATTTTATAAAGGATATTATTTACTCCCTTTTTTAGCCTATTTCTATTGCCAAAATTGTGGGACCAGAACCACAAAAGGTTTGCATTTTCTGAAAAAAGGGCTAAACCTGTTTTTATGCCAAGATCAACACTTAATATTGCCTTCATGGTTTTTGCGTCCTTTTTCCTTGTTATCTTGAGCTGTTCTAAACCAGTTACCCGATATCCTACACCATACAGACATAAGCTACAACAACAATTCAAAAACTACACAGAGAAAGGAATAGCCTCCTGGTATGGACCAAACTTTCATGGGAAAAAAACAGCCAACGGTGAAATTTACAACATGTATGCATTAACAGCAGCACACAAAATTCTTCCCTTTAACACCAAGGTATTGGTTAAAAATTTATACAACAATAAACAGGTAGTGGTGAGGATAAATGATAGAGGACCATTTGTTAAAAATAGGATAATTGATCTATCATACATGGCAGCGAAAAAAATCCACATGATAGGGACTGGTACTGCGCCTGTTATTTTAAAGGTAATTGAAACTCCTGGAGGACTAAGACAAACCTTTTTTATTCAGGTAGGTTCTTTTACTAGCAAAATAAATGCATACAGGACATATTTTGCCCTCAAAAAAATGGGATACAAAACATCTCGTATTGTTAAAATAAAATTGGACAACCAAATTTTCTGGCGCGTTCAGGCCGGTGAATTCCCATCCTTAAAAAAGGCAAAATATGCCCTCAAAAAATTAGAAAAATTCTATCCAAATTCCTTTATTCTTGCTCGTTGAGCTCTGCCCTAAACTTTCTCGAAATCCTAAAAACGCATACATTCCTTGGTGGCAGAGTTATTGTCTCATCTGTTTGTGGATTTCTGCCCTTCCTGGCCTTTTTATAGTAGCTTTCAAACTTGCCAAAACCACTAATTAACAGTGCCCTATCTTCTTTTATGGCGTTTTTCATAATAGAGAGCAGAGATTCCACATATTCCTTTACATCAGACCTATTAAATCCTGTTTTTTCGTATATTTTTTCTACTATTTCCGCTTTTGTGAGAGTCTTATTGGACATAAAAATTTTTCTCCTCTATATTTAAAATTAAACATTTTCCTTGATCTTATTGGCCAATGTCAGCATCTCATCATTTGAATCGTATTTGCCTTGCTTGACTCTAAACAATCCATCTCCCTCTATCCTTGGAATCAGATGCCAATGTGCATGGGGAATAACCTGACCTGCAGAAGGATAGTTATTCATCACCACATTTATACCAGTGGCACCAGTTGCTTTCATTATTGCTGAACCAACCTTCTGCATCACCTTTAACAAATGATTGCCCACCTCATCTGGCATATCAAATAAATTATCGTAATGCTCTTTAGGTATCACAAGGGTATGCCCCTTAGATATAGGAGCAATATCTAAAAACGCCAATATACTATCGTCTGAATAAACTTCAGCACAAGGGATTTCTCCCCTAACTATCTTACAAAAAATACACTCCATAACTTACTCCTCCTACATTTTTACGTGAATGACACTTGTCTTTAATGGTGACGCTTTCCCTTAAGGCTTTGGTTGCTATGCTAAGCCCAATATTTTTTTAGCTACTTTTAAATCAACCGTAGAAACATCTGCTTCCTTCTGCTTTGCTTCTCTCAGTTCCTTTAAATCTTCATAATCTTCTAATTCTTCTTGTAGTTTTATAAACTCCTCATAGGTTAAAACTACAAATTCTTTCTTCCCATCTTTTTCAAGTATCTGAGGTTTTATTAAGATCATTTCTAACTCCTCATCTATACGCCTCTTTTCTATGCCTTATTCTATATATTATTATCTTCTCATCCTCTATTTCAAACAATACTCTATAGTCACCTACTCTAAGACGATACTCAAAAGAATAGTTGGTCAAACGTTTAACATCCCCTTTCACACCATCAGATAAGTTTTCTATTGCTTCAAATATTCGTTTGAGGTGATCTTTAGGAATTCTTTTGCCGTCTTTTAAGGCTCTAGGTTTTAAAGGTTATAATATATCTTTGCATTTAGTTTTGGCTAACCTCAGAGGTCAGCGGCGAGCGGGTAGCCAGTCCGCTGAACCGTTTTGTTAGAAATTTATCTTTTGTAAATATCTCCTCTTGCTCCAATATAATCAACATAAATAACCTTTTCTCTCTCTTCAACCCAAAAAATAATCCTTATATCTCCAAGTCTAAATCTTCTATATCCTTTCCATTCTCCATGCATCTTCTTAACATTTAATATATCAAACCCTCCTCTCTCCAATCTTTTTAATGTATTTTTTATCGCATCCTTTTTTTCTGAGGTATTTTCGTTAAATACTTTACAACTTTTTTGTGCAAAACAACTTTATATTTCATCTAATCCAACATAAAATTCATCTTTAAAATTTTCTCTTTCATCACGAGCTTGTCTCAAATGTTCTTTCACTTCTTTCTCAAGATCAAGCCCTAAAATTTCTTCCAATTCCAAAAATTCCTTATACGGAATTATTACATCTGTTGGATTACCATTTTCATCTAATACTATTTTTTTTTGAAAAGTTATCATTTCTTACTCCATTTATAAATTTTCCCATACTTCATCTTCCTCAGGAAAAGGCCAATCTTTGGATAGTGACTTTTCACTTAGATATAATGTTTCTTTTCTTTAAGCCTAAGGCACAGTGGGTTGACGGTCAGCTTGAGCACGTTGTTCGTACTTCTTGTTTTTATATTTTTTCATAATATTGGCCAATGACCTCAGAGCTTCGTTTACAGATGTAGAATCTGGAAAATATTCCATTAATTCTGGATCCAACATTATAATATTCGTTCCCTCTTTATATCTAGAAGCGTACTTCCCACGAATACCACCACTAAAATCATATTCCTCTAACATATCTGAATCATCCCTCATTACTTTCATATTGTTTTCTCTCCTTTTTAGTTGCTTTTCTTGCACTTATTATTCTTATTTTATCACCACGCTCAGTATGTACCACAACTAATAATCGATTCTTATTTGACATGCCTAAAATAACAAATCTATCTTCATCTTGTTTCACTTTCCTCTCATCCTACTCAAATATTAACATGAATTTTTCATCCATATCATTAGTTAGCCGAACAGATTTGTTGGTGCGGGGCGATATTTTTTGATATAACAATTCATTGGACCAAAAACTTGTAAATTGATTCTATTTAAGCTAAACCAAAGATATAGCAACTAGGTAAAATTATTATAACCCACGAGGTTTTATTTTTCAAGTAACTTTAACTTTATTTTTTAAAAAAATGAAAACATTGTCCTTTTCACACCCAGAGCCAAAGAGAAAGAAGAAGACCATTGTCCCTTTTTTCATACCATTTTTGGGTTGCCCTGGAAAATGCGTCTATTGTGCGCAAAACATACAAACAGGAACCAAAATAAAGACTATTGAAGAAACATTTGAGGACTTTAAAAAACTTCTTGAGACCCTAAAAAATAGGACGAAACCTGTAGAATTGGCATTTTATGGAGGGACTTTTACTGGCCTATCTAAAAAATGGATTGAAAAATTTTTAAACTTGGCTTTGCCGCTAAAGCAGCAGGGTATTATAAACAGATTTCGTTGCTCTACCAGGCCCGATTATGTGGATCAGGAACTCCTAGCAACAATTAAAAAATTGGGAATTGATTTAGTAGAGTTTGGTATACAATCATTTGATGATTCTATATTGTCGTTATCAGGCAGGAGATATAATCAAGAAACTGCTTTGAAAGCATGTTATTTAACTAAAGAAACAGGGTTAGATTTGGGAATCCAGCTACTTCCAGGTCTTCCTGGTTTTACAAGCGAAATATGGATGAACGATATTAAGCAGACAATAAAGCTTGAGCCTGCCATGGTAAGAATTTATCCGTGTATTGTGCTAAAAGGGACAGTGCTTGAGAAAAAATTTTTAAAAAAAGATTATGTGCCACTAGACTTACACGGTTCTATTAAGTTAATAGCAAGGGGAGTTGTGCGACTCTGGAGAAACAACATTCCAGTTATAAGAATCGGTCTTCACAATGAATTTAGCCTTGAAAAAAATGTGGTGGCAGGTCCATGGTCCCCTGCATATGGTAGTATGGTGCGCTCATACATCCTGTATAAAATCATTTTTACTTATTTTATTTTGACCAACAGGTCCATAAAAAAAATATACATTCCAAAGAAGTATCAGGGCGAGCTTTTTGGATATAAAAAAATGTACAAAGATAGATATAAAAAAATGGGTTTGAATCCAGAAAATATAATCCTTCAGGACACCACCAGGTTTAAAATTGAATATTAATAACTTCAAAAAATTGGAGAAAATCCCATGGAGTGGCAACATAAACACTTACTTGATGTAGATGAACTTACACCAGACGAGATACACTATATATTTGAGCTTGCCCAGAAATTTGAAGAAATAAACTTGAGGCAGATTAAAAAAATACCTACCTTAAAGGGAAAAAGTGTAATTTTATATTTTTCAGAGCCATCCACCAGGACCAAAACATCTTTTGATATAGCAGCAAAAAGACTTTCTGCAGATGTGTTTTCCCTGCAGACCAAGGGATCAAGTGAAGAAAAGGGAGAAAGTCTAAAGGACACTGTACTTACCCTTCAAGCAATGCATCCAGACCTCATAGTTATAAGACACAAACAAAGTGGTGCTGCAAAATTTGTTTCAGAAAAAGTGGATTGTTCTGTAGTGAATGCTGGAGATGGCACCCATGCTCACCCAACACAGGCATTGTTAGATGGTTACACCTTGTATAAGGAGTGGAAAAATTTTAAAGACAAAACTGTCCTCATACTAGGAGACATAGCCCACAGCAGAGTGGCAAGATCAGATATTAAACTATACCATAAACTTGGCATAAAAGTAAGGGTTTGTGGTCCAAAAACCCTGATGCCAAAAAACATTTCCAACTGGGCTGTAGAGGTCTTCTACGACCTAAATGAAGCCATAAAAGGGATAGATGCAGTAGAATGTCTAAGGCTACAACTTGAAAGACAAGAGGCAGGCCTCCTACCCTCTTTAAGGGAATATTCAATACATTATGGACTTTCAAAACAACACCTTAAGTTGGCAAAAGACAATGTAAAAGTCATGCATCCTGGTCCTATGAACAGGGGTATTGAGATATCTTCAGATATTGCTGATTCAAAAAATAGTCTTATTTTAGATCAGGTATCTGCTGGAGTTGCTATAAGGATGGCCTTACTATATCTGTTTCTAACTTAAAAAATAATAGGGCACTATTATGAAACATAGAGAATTTATAATTACAGGTACTAAGATAAACAATGAAGAAAAAAATATATACATTAAAAACGGAAAGATCGTTGACATCCTGCCAAAACACCAAATCCCCGATTCTGTATTAAAGATAGAAAAAAAAGGAATAGTCTTACCAGCTTTAATTGATATTCACACACATTTAAGAGATCCAGGACAGGAGTACAAAGAGGACATAATTTCTGGTCTTAAGGCAGCTGCAGCTGGTGGGTTTTCCCACATATTTACAATGGCAAATACCGACCCTGTAAACGACACAGCTCCTGTAACCAGATATCTTATAGAAAAAGCAAAAAAACATTTCCCCTATGGTCCACACCTCTATCCTGTAGCTGCGCTTACCAAGGGACTGAAGGGCAAAGAACTGGCTCCCTTACAGGAACTTAAAGAGGCTGGATGTATTGCTGCATCTAACGATGGTATCCCTGTTAAAAATAATGAACTCTTTAGACGGGCAGTAGAATATGCTTCAAACGCCAATCTATTGGTTCTTGACCACTGCGAAGACCCAGACCTTGCTAAAAATACATGCATAAATGAAGGGGAAATTGGCGATAGATTAGGACTCAAAGGGCAACCTACAATAGCCGAAGCCATTCAAGTGGCAAGGGATATACTTATATCAAGTTATCTAGATATACCAATCCACCTATGTCATATAAGTTGTGAACAGTCTGTTGAACTCATATATTGGGCTAAACAAAAAGGAATCAAGATTACAGCAGAAACATGTCCACATTATCTAATTTGGGATGAATCAATATTAGAAGATTATAATACCAATGCCAAGGTAAATCCTCCACTCAGGACAAAGAATGATGTAGAGGCTTTAAGACAGGCAGTTAGAGAAAAAATAATTGACGTGATTGCCACAGACCATGCCCCCCACGCACAATTTGAAAAAGAAGTCCCTTTTGCCCTGGCACCAAATGGGATTAGTGGGCTGGATACTGCCCTCTGTCTATTATTTGAACTTGTATCAACCAATGTATTATCCATTGAAGACATTATAAGTTGCATGCACAAAAGACCAATTGAGATCTTCTCCCTAGATATACACGGGATTGAAAAGGACTATCCTGCAAATTTTATCATATTTGATACTCACCTTCAGTGGATAGTTGATGATACTACAATGATTTCAAAGGGTAAGAATACCCCTTGTTTTAGACAAAAACTAAAAGGAAAGGTTACAGCAAACTTTTGCAAGGGCAATCTTATTTATGAATTTAAAGACATGAGGCCAATTTTTTATGAGTAAGATATTAATTGTGGACGACGATCCAAGTATCTTAGATGTCTTGGAAATTGCCCTGGAAAATCAAGGATATAAGACTTTTACTGCCAAAACAATCAAACAAGCAAAAGAGATTTTGTTTTCCAACATATTGGATTTGGTTATTTTAGATATTAAGCTTGGCAATGAAAATGGATTGGATCTATTAAAGTTTATCTCAATGGAATTTCCCCTTGTACCAGTTTTAATGATAACTGCATTTGCAGACCCAAAAACTGCAGTGCAGGCCATGAAATTCGGTGCAAAGGACTATATTCCCAAGCCCTTTGACATTGAAGAATTCCTTCTGGTTGTAAAAAAGACAATTGAAAAATCCAGGCTAGAAGAAGAAAATCTTTGGCTAAAAGATCAACTCCAGAAAAAATATGGAAAGATTATTGGCAATAGTCCCAAGATGCAGGAGATCTTTAATTTAATAAATAAAATTGCTCCCACAAATATAAATGTTTTGATCACTGGGGAATCAGGCACTGGCAAAGAATTAATTGCACGGGCAATCCATGAAAATAGTTATAGAAAAGAATATCCCTTTGTTGCAGTAAACTGTGGAGGTGTCCCTGATGAGCTGGTAGAAAGTGAGTTGTTTGGATATAGAAAAGGGGCATTTACTGGTGCCGTGCAATCCAAAAAAGGTCTATTACAAAAGGCAGACAAAGGCACCTTTTTACTAGATGAAGTTGGGGAAATATCACATAATATACAAATTAAGCTCCTGAGATGTATTCAAGAGGGCACGTTTATCCCTCTGGGAGGGCTGGATGAAATCAAAGTAGATGTGAGGTTTATAGGAGCCACTAACAAAGACATAGAACAAGAGGTTGCCAAAGGAACTTTTAGAGAAGACCTTTTTTACAGATTAAGTGGAATGATACTACGTGTGCCACCTTTAAGAGAAAGGGATCAAGACATACTCCTTTTAGCTGAATATTTTTTAAAAAAATTTTCTAAAGAGCAAAATAAACCCATCAAGGGTTTTTCAAAAGAGGCTCAAAAAAAACTTATGTCGTATAATTATCCTGGGAATGTAAGGGAACTAGAAAATTTAATTGAAAGGGCAGTTGCCCTTGAAACTGGCAAATATATAACACCATCATCTATAATAATATACGAAAAATCAGTAAGTTCTAAAAAACAAGACATAGATAGAATTTTTAGAGGCGAAATAACCTTAGATGAATTTCTAGAAGAAATTGACAAAAAAATAATCCTTCAGACCCTGCAAAAGACCCATGGAAATAAAAAAGAGACCGCCAAAATCCTTGGACTAAATCCACGACAGCTCAGATA
>NZ_JBMYBT010000018.1:0-11598 GCF_053993635.1 Desulfothermus sp.
CTTCAGTTGATTATAAAAAATTGGAGAAAATTTTTAAAAAGGTTTTAGGAGAAGAACTTACCCCAATTAAAAAAGACATTGCAGAGTTGAGCACGCCTAAAATTGGACTCAGGGACATCCTTGGAGGTATTGGATATATATTTGGGTTTATGGGAATAATCCTCTATTTTAAGTCAAAAGGATAAAAAAGTATGTTTGACGATGAATTTAGTATTGGAGACTCTATTTTCCACAAAACTGATCCTAGGGTGAAGACCTTATTAGCATTTTTAATAATACTAAGTGTAATTCTTTCAAATAATATTACTTCTTGTGGTGTCATTCTTGTCTTTTTAATAATAAGTATATTAATTGCCAAACTTTCACTCCTAAAGGTAGCAAAAAGGGTTCTTGTAGTTAATTCCTTTGTTATATTTCTTTGGTTTTTTCTACCCTTTTCAACTCCAGGCAGGGAGATATTTCAGATTCACGGATTGTCTGCCTCATATGAAGGCATTTATCAGGCCATTTTAATAACACTTAAGGCAAATAGTACAGTGCTTACTATTATATGTTTTATAAATACCACGCCAGTCCCAATATTAGGTCACGGACTCTATAAACTAAAGGTCCCGCCCAAATTTATCCTATTGTTTCTTTTGACCTATAGATACATCAGTGTAATTTTTGAGGAATTTTCAAGGATGCTAAATGCTGCTAAAATTAGAAATTTTCATCCAAAAACCAACCTTCATACTTACAGAACCTATTCCTATATGCTGGCAATGGGGCTGATAAAAAGCTATGAAAGGGGAAAAAGGGTATATAATGCCATGGTGCTTAGGGGATTTAATGGCAAGTTTTATTCTCTTCAGGATTTTAATTTATCAAGAAACGATATAATAATTGCCTACCTGTCCTTATTTATTATTGTAATTTCTAATTTTACCAGTTATATTCAAAATTTCTGGAGATATTAGCATATATTAAACGTCGCCTTGTTTTTCACTGATCGGATAGAGGAGCTATTTTGATGCAACCAATTTTAGAGCTAAGGGATATATATTTTAAATATTCCTCATCAGAAGATTATGTGCTAAAAGGCTTAGATTTTAAGATAGAACAAAATCAAAGGATTGGAATAATTGGGGCAAATGGCGAGGGAAAAACCACTTTTTTACACCTTTGTGTAGGACTAATAACGCCCCAAAAAGGGGCCATATTTTTTCATGGTGAAAAAATAAAGAGCTCAAAACAATTTGTAGAGCTAAGGAAAGAAATCGGCCTTGTATTTCAAAACCCAGATGATCAACTATTCTCCCCAACTGTCCTAGAGGATGTGGCGTTTGGTCCACTCAACCTCGGACTCTCACCAGATAAGGCCAAACAAAGGGCAATGTGGGCACTTGAGGTGGTTGGATTATCGGGAATGGAAGACAGAATCACCACAAAGTTGTCTGGGGGTGAAAAAAAATTACTTTCTCTGGCCACTATTATTGCAATGAAACCAAGGGTATTATTGTTAGATGAGCCAACAACAGGCCTTGCACCAGCTACAAGAGAGACTATAATAAATCTTATAAATGACCTCCCAATGGACTTTGTGATAGTTTCCCATGACTGGGATTTTTTGTACAGGACAACCAATTCCTTATATGTTATGGATAAAGGAAGGCTAATAGAAACAGACAGATCTGTATTACATCAACACTTTCATGTCCATCCATATGGTGATGTCCCCCACGAGCACCCAGAAAAAAAATTGGCTTAAAATGCATGAGGCCAATAGGCCTTTACTTCTTTGTCAAAGAGGTGTCTAACCACTTTAGCTGGAGCACCAGCAACAACACATCTATCTGGCACAGACTCAAGCACAACAGAATTTGCCCCTATAAGTACAAAATTGCCAACACTCAAATCACCGAGTATCTTTGCACCTGGTCCAATAAACACACAATTTCCAATCCTAGGGACATCATATGCATCCAGATTGCATCCAATTACAACGTGTGCCCCAATTACTACATTATCTCCAACAACCGCCCTTGGATGTATTATTGCTCCTAAGCCATTATGGGAAAAAACTACTGATTTACCTATCTGGGCCTGATAATGTATATCTGCTGAATAGAGTACCCTTATAAGAAATCCAATTAGATCTGGCACAAATAGTATCTTTTTTTTCCATAAAAAATGGCTAAGCCTATGTAACCATACAACCAAACCCATTATTTTCTCTAGCCTGTAATATTATTTGTGTAAATTCTAATTAAAAGTGATCTGTTATCAGTGTGTGTGATCTGTTGTCCACTCACACTGACCACTAATATCTATTTGGTGTATTGGTATATTGGTTATTGGTATATTGGTTCTTTTTTTCCTATTCACGAATCACGAATCACTGTTCACTGATATGGGTTATTTCACTTGCCTTAGAACCAGGAGAATGTAAGGTGCTCAATACATTTTGACCTTTCTCTGTCCTCTTCCATGCCTCAAAAAGCTGCATCCATTCTTTAAAATCAAAAACCTTTTCATCTAACTGATCTTCATGGGCTGAAACCCACAGGTGAAACACAGATACCTCTACTTCAAAAGATTTACTGTTTAACACGCTAGGAACCATTGCAGGGGGAAATTTCTTACCTTCAAGCTTTCTCAGAATAAAATCTGTAACTGCTCTTTGGGATATCTCAGGGGTAATTTTTTTATTATTGAGCTCATTGGCCAGCTCATAGAGGAGCTCATACTCTTTTTTAATATGCTCCATTACTTCATTGGGTACCTTTAAAACTACAAAATCTCCTTCACTACCTTGAGATGCAAAATAAAAACGAAGCCACATCTCGAATTTTATTACATCACTAATCTCTTTTAATGCATATTTAAATTTATTGTCTTTCATATCTTCTCCCTAAATCTTGTTTTTAAGCAAAACCTCTAACTATATGTTCTTTGCTTGGTATTATATTGTTCTAAAAAATCCAACTACACGCCCCATTACCTCAAATCTGTTTTCGTCATAAGGAAGAGGGGGATAAGTAGCATTATCTGCTAACAAAATCAAACTGTTTTCCCCTATACCTATTCTTCTAACAAAAAATAGTGGAGTTTTATATTCCAACAACTTAAAGACAAATACATCTCCCAATTTCATTTCCTTTGATTTATCAATTATTAAAATATCTCCAGGATAAAAGGTAGACACCATACTATTTTCCAGCAACTTGAAATAAAATTTTTCATTACACTGAGATACAGATATTTCTATCCCCTCAGAAAAATCAACTAAAATGTCTCCACTGCCTTCATCGCCATTATTTGGGCATAAAGGCATTAAAAGGATCCTTTTTGGGCCTAATTGCCCACTATAAGGATCTCCTTTACCTGTTATGAGATATGTAGGATTTAGATTGTATTTTTCTGCAATACGAATAACCCACTTATAGGGGACGCTATTTTTTTGTTTGGCAATTGATATGGCAGCCCTTCCTACCCCCAGCTCATTTGCAAGCTGAATTTGTTTTTTGATTGGAGTTAGCTTGGTAACTCTCTCAAAAAATTGATTAAAATCAAGGTCTGTCATAGCGGAGCATACCAATTGGTCTTTCCTGCTTCAAAACACCATTGACCTGGTACACCTCGTGTAGAAGCATATCTTGGATGCTTTAACCATTTAATGACGTTTTGATAGGAGTTGTAAATTTTTATAAATGTCTTTTCATCTCCACCCATATCTGGATGGTATTTCAAAATACTATTCCTAAAGGCCCGTTTTACAAACGCGTATGGATCCTCGCTAGCTAATAAATCAAGCCTGTTTATTTTGAGACAGCCTAAATGCTTTGAAACTCCTACTAAAGATATCTTTTCTTTTGGGATAACTATATTTTTATTGAATATACGAGTCTTGGCCTGTTTCAATACTCCTCTGCAAGCAGCATCCCTATTACCATAATTTTTCAGTTTATCCCACCAGATTTCCCCAAGCAAAAACAACATCTTCTCCATGTCATATATTGGGCGTTTACCTGGGGTACGGTTATAAAAAAATGAATAAACATCTTCTGAGCTATATGGGAGGATGTTTAATCCAAGTATCTGCTCATTGAAAAAGAATGTTGCATACCTTGCATTTACTGCTCTTAAAAGATTATTAAACCACTTTAATCTAAATACAAATTCTTCTTTGCAACTAGAAGAACAATACTTTTTTCTTCCCCTATCTAAAGGAATTCCGCAACACTGGCAGATCCTAAATCTTTTTACTGTGTCAGGATAGAGATTAATACCTCTTGATTCCATACGAATTTCATATCAGCTACTTTTTCCTAAGGCAAGTTTGATATTTTGGTGGGAGAAAAATTTTTCTTTAAGTTAAATTTTTTTAAAAAATCCAAAATCTTTTTTTCCATGTTTTCTCCAAATCCAGGAATGGATCTTATTTTTCCATTTTCAGCATAATCTAAAAGCTCTTTTAGAGATGTTATGTTTAAAGTGTCACATAGTGTCTTTATTTTTTTAATGCCCAGTCCATGGATACTTAGCAATCTTAAAATATCCCTAGGATATTTTGTCCTCAATTTTTTTAATTTCTCAAGATCACCAGTTTTTACAATTTCAATTATTTTATTTTCTATATTTTTCCCAATTCCTGAAAAAACCTTAAGGTCTTTTCTTTGTTTAACCATCTCACATAAGTCTTCTCCTATCCCGCGAATTACTTGGGCAGCATTTTTATAAGCCCTTATCTTATAAACATTTCCTCCTTCTAATTCCAGATAGTTTGCAAGTTCTTCCAATTTATCTGCAATATCTTCATTGGTTATATTAAAAAAGACCATCTGCTTAGCTAGCCCCAAAGATCGTCTAAAACACCAGATAGACCAAGAAGCTCTATTTTTTTCATTAAAAATTCCGATATAGTAGGTTTAACTGGCCGCTTAATCAAAGACATAGATGCTTCTGAAGGAAGTTTGCACCCTTTTTTTTGATTGCACCGAATGCAGGCAGTTACTACATTGGTCCAGGAAAAATCTCCGCCTCTAGATTTTGGAACAATGTGATCAATGGTAGGCCTTGACTTTATTTTCTTTCCACAATACTGGCAAATATAACCATCTCTTATAAATATATTTTTCTTTGATAAGGGCACACTCCGTCTGTACAAACTCCTAACAAACTTAATTAGTCGAACTACCAGGGGGATCCTAATCTTGTGGTTAAAGCCATGTATTACTCTATTGGTATATTTTATTACCTCAACCTTCTTTTGAACCAGAAGTTTTACTGCCCTTTTCCAGTTAATTATGTTTAAATATGTGTAATCTGCATTTAAAACTACAACTACCCCATCATCTAACCCTCACTTGCTATTTTTTTATTACTACAAAACGTTGGTTAGGATGGAATATAGATAACAACATATTGCCATTTTTGTAAAGGGCTAGGTATTATTTACCATAATTTGACAATTTTTGTTTCTGGATAATAGAATTTAAGTATTTCACGAAAATTATATCCCTGTTTTCCCATTTCAGCACTTCCCCATTGTGAATACCCAACACCATGTCCCCAACCCTTTCCTGAAAAGATAAATTTATTGCCCCTTTTTTCTATTGAAAATAAGATTTCTGGAAGTCTAAGTGCCCTCCGCAAAATGGTCCAGGTCCTGTATTCCTTATTCACAGTATCAGAAACTATCTTGACGCTGATAATTCTTCCTGAAGGACTTACCTTTTGGGGCAAAATCTTCCTTAAATTATGGACAGGGACACCAATTCTCCTGAGTTTTTTTTCTACTTCTGATATGGAAAAACTCCTTTTCCAAGAGGACATTTTACCTTTAAGTGACATGGGATCAGGGTGTGCCACAAGGTATCTTTTATTTAATTTGAATATATATCTTGCATCTGCAGTATATCCCCCACTGTTTGCAGTGTACATGGCTAAGATTGGTCTATTTTGTTCCATTAAAACCAATCCCCTGGTCTCATTAACCGCCTGTGTAGTCTTTTTTGTCTCTCGATCAACTCCTTTATAAGCCTGATCTCCCTCATTATCAACTAAGTCATACTCCCAATTTTTTCTGTGCAAGACCTGATAGTAGGCATAGGTCCTGGAAGCCACAGCCTGGGCCTTTAGTGTTTCCATTGACCATGAAGGATAAGATTCTGATGGGACTACTCCCCATAAATATTTCTCAATATCAAGTATATTTAAAACCATTAATCTAGATTTTTTTGGCTTTATAACAACCTTTCCTCGGACCTTCTTTGAATATTCACCAGATTTAATCCTAATGGGCGATTTTGCTTCTACTATAATTTCTCTTGCCCTTATACTTGCCGTATCAAACACTATACTTTGTTTTTCTGTGGGCTTGCCATTTACTTTCAAACCATTTCCTTGTAATTTAATAAGCCTCGCCTTTCTTAAAAGGAGCACTCTAACAAAAGGGGGTTTTTTTTCTATTGTTGGCTTAACAACAGGGGGTGGGGCTACAGCCTTTTTTGCCTGCTCCAATAAAACTTCTGCCTGAAACCTAAAACGGCCCTTAGGATATTTAGAAAGATACCTGGACAAAACATTTGCAGCATCTTTATATTTTTTCATATCAAAAAGCAAAAGTCCTTTTCTATATAAGGCTATTTCCATTCCTTCAGGATAATTGGAGATAATTTTGTTATAAATCTCCAATGCCTGATTCTCTGCATCTAAAAATGTGGCAAAGAGATTTGCCTTATGCAAAAGAACCTTTAATTTTGTTTTTTTAAAAGGTGTTACATCAAAGGCGGTGTTATAGGCTTCAAGTGCATCAAGATATTTCCCAACGTCTATTAAGTAACTGGCATAATTAATATTCCACTGGGCTAATCTCTCCTGGGCCAGGGTTTCATTACTAAATGTGGAGGATGCATATATCCCTTTATTACCTATTAAAAATAATGAAAAAAAGAGTATAATTATATGCTGTAATGCGAGTCTCATTAATTACTCTCCTTATTTGTCTTTTTTATTTTGTCACTAAAATGAAATTTTTTGGAGATAAAACCTCTTTTTATTTTTCCGATTATTTCCATATTGTTTTTGTTAAAGTCCATCTTACCAGATGCATATAGATTTAAAAGCGAGGACTTTAGGGTAACTTGTTTTATGTTAATTGTCTTTAGTCCACCATTAAAAAATAACGCAAACTTATTAAATTCCAAACTATCTTCTAATTTAGAAGGATTTAATTTTACAAAACTAAGTATATCTAATATCATACTTACTTTCTTACCCAAATTTGATAGTTTTAAAATTCTTCCATTATTTACATCAAGATACACATCAAAAAACAAATTTTTTTCTATTTTTTTAATAGTATCACCTTGGAAATTTATATTTACCTGAATATCTGTATCTCCCGTAATATAAACCGGCGCCTTGTTTATAAAGCAACCTAATAGATGGTCTATTGGGATACCAACCGCACGAATATCGACTATTCCAGACACACCTTTGTCTAAAAATTCTGCTCCACCAGAAAAGGAAATATTGCAAAAATACCCATTAAATCCAATAGAAGGATGATCTTTTAACAAGATATCTCCCTTTAATGAAGATACTTCATATTCATGTTCGTTTGTTAAATATAGTAGTGAATCAAACTCAAGATGATAATGGGATGAAAACTCTTTAATAGTCTCAGGAATTTGAATTTTTATTTCTATATTATTATCAGATTTTTGGGGAGGTTTACTCTGCTTTTTGTTTTTTTGTTGGTTGTAAGCATAAAATTTTATCTTTCTTGTAATAAGGTCAAATCTATTAGACAAAAGTTTGGCTTGAGTGGAACCTATAATTTTTCCAGATGGAAAAATTACAGAATAATCAAAGTGAACAACATCTACTTGTTCCTTTTTGGCCTTAAAAGATGATATATTTATATCATCCTTTTCTAAATCGGTGATTGTTAAATCAAAAAAAGTATCCTTATATATACTTTTTAAATTATAAGCTATATTTTCTAGAGGAATCTTTGTATCAAATTTTAAAAGTACATTTCCTTCTTGATTGATCTTAGCATTTAGCGTTCCATTCTTTAATTCAAGTATCTTGTTACTTACACAAACATATGTTTTTAATTCTTTAATCAATGCTGATAAATCATTATATTGAAGGTTTGAGGCATATATTCCTATATTGGTTTTAATATCAATCTTTTTATCTTTTATACCAAAATCAATATATATTTTTTTTACTTGAACATCTCCTGTAACATTTAAATTACCATTAGATTGTTTTACAATTCCGTTTCTTACTTGAGCTAAAATCTTTTGTGCCGATAATTTGAATTTATTGTTCTGAATATTGATATTAACAGGGCTAGAAATAACTTTCAATATTGAACCTGCATCTGTATGTATTGGAATTGCTCCTTTTGGAGCAACATTGCTAGTAAAAAAAACAACAGTAGAATTATTTTTGTGCTCAAAGGATGCATTACCAGTTAGATTTACTGACAATTTTGGAATGGTTAAGGATTTCGTATTTATGATATCTATATTTTTTTTCAACATTAGATTGTGCAAATTTACCAAAACACCTCTTGACTTAACTTCAGTTTTATTAAGAGAATAAATAAAATTAGTGGAATTGGTTAAAATAGATAATATGACGGGATTTTTTTTGTTATTATAAATAATTACAGATGCTGGATTAGCATCTATTTTTGCAAAAAATTTAGTTAAATGAATCTTTTTTGTTACTAGGCCACTTAGACTGGTATAGACCTCTTTTAAAGATAAAACGCCCTTTGCATTTATGTTATTTACTGGAAATATATCTTCAAATTTTTTAAACTGACTTAATAGATTTTTTCTTATATTTGGTAATGCTTTAAAAATAGTCCTTGTAATACTTTTAAGATGTAAATTTATTTCATTTGCCTTTAAAATTAATATATCATTATTTATATTTAGATCAATTTGTCTAATAAAGGTTTTACTTAAATTAACTTTTTCTACCTTAAGACTTATTAATTTCTTTTTCAAATTTCCATTAAATACCAATTCATTAATTGAAATATTTTGTTTATCAAAATTAAGTCCATCAATTTTTTTTATGTGTAAATTATATTCATCTCCTTTAATAACTACATCAACTCCTCTAAGATATATTGTGCCTGATAGTTCTTTAGGTAGATTTAATTTCACTCCTATTTTTTTAAAAAGACAAATCAGTTGATAAACATCAGCAGAGATGGATTTTGAAGTAATAAAAGCATTAAGGGGGGTTTTACTTATAATGTTTACATTAAAATCACCTTTAAATTTTATATTTAAAAAACTTATTTCCCCATTAAACTTAAATTTATTTATATCAATTGGCAGAGTAAAATTTAATTTTCCTGAAAATTCCAGACCAAGACTTTTATTCAAACCAATTTTTTTGGTGGAAGATATATTGCAGTACGTATTGGTTAGGAATATTATAAAAAAAATAAATAAAATGGTAATGAAAAATCCAAAACGAAATTTCATGTCTTTCTACTTTTTTCTAAAACGTTAATTAGGGCATCAAGGAAATAATTATAAATCCTTGATGCCCATAGCCCAATAAAAAAATTATTTAAGCAGGAAAACCACTCTTGCTTGATTTAAAAATTGTGTTTTTTCATTATTTACAAAAATGAGTGCAGAATCGTCTTTATTTACTGCTACGTCTGTATTTTTAATTACTTTTACAGCCTTGATCTTGAGAGGATTTTTAGAACCCCAAGTCTTTAAAAGAGCTATTGCCTTATCTTCATTATTTGTAAAACCGCCACATCCCCTTTCAACCAAAACAGAACTAACTATCTTTGAAGGATCAAAAATAATCTCACCGTTTTCATTTAAAATCCTATTAACCAGTGCAGGTCTAAAAGGATATTCCCTCACGTCCACAATGACTCCATCATAAGGATTCTCAATCTTTGAAGGTGTGATGACCTCAGGTTTTGGCTGGACAGGCTGTGTTTGTGTAGTAGGTTTAGGTTTTTCCATTACCTGTGGAATCAACTTTGGTTGATAGACTGGCTTTGGGGGTGGAAGCATTCCTTCATCTTTTAGAAGAGGTAAAATAACGTCATAAAGACCACCGTGCCCTCTCAAATAAAGCCTTAAGCAAACTTCTGCATAGCCCCTATTTGGATAATATTTTTCTCCACACTTAATTGCACCTTTTAGTACCCCTTGGACTGTGGTTCTAATATTATCACTCTGCAACATCCCATCTCTTACTGTAGTAGTACCGTATAAGGTAATTCCCTGAAGTACTTCTAAAAGGTCTCTTTGAGCCACCACTGTTGCAGCCCTAATTGCCCTGTACCTGCTCTGGCCTTCTTCAGATGCCCCTATTACCTGGATATATCCTTGGGAAAATACCTTAACAGGATCTGTAACTGGCTGCCACTCTTCTGCCATAGCATTAAAACAGACAAAAATTAAAATTCCAAGAAATAATCCTATCTTTCTCATAACCTCCCTCCTTTAATAAATATTCATTATATTTCTTAACTTCATCAAAGCCAAAATAAGCTCACACCCTTCCACAGGATCATTGGGTCTGAATTCACCAGATATATCAGGTTCCATAAGACCTCTAGTAGTTACATTCATAACAGCATTAAACCACGCAGCATTTGTTTGAACATCAGGGAATGGACTTTTTTCTGTACCAAAATACGCAGTTGCAATTGAATCATCTCCTGTTAACTTAATTAGTAAATCCTCTAAAATGAATGCAAGTTGCTTCCTTGTAATGGGGGCGGCAGGTTTAAACAAATATGCTTGAGTGATCTTGTCAAATTCAGGCTGAAGTCCTCTAATATTCCATTTTATTACAGTAATTATCTCTTCCTTGAATGGACTATTTATTACATCTGCAGGTACAAATGCAGCCTTGGGTAGCTTGGATTTTACCACTATTCTACCAGCCATAAATTTATCTAAATGGAGTTCATCAACTAAGAGTGCTGCAACATCACCTTTGCTAACCTTTTCTTTTACAGCTATTTTCTTACCAATATTAGTTAAAGTATACTGACCCATGGCCCTAACTATTTTTTGAACCCTTTTAAACATTTTATCTGCTTTATCATGCCATTTCCCTGGCTTAGAAGACAGGGTCTTGGAAAAGGCATCCTCTGCCTTTCTAAACTCATATCCCATATAATAAGCATAACCCATAAAGTAGTGGGCAGCAGCAATTGTTTGATAATATGGGAGTTTCTCTTCTTTTACATTGTCTAAACCAAGTGCATCTTCATAGTGATCCTCTGCGTCTTCCAGCCAGCCTTTTGGTTGTGCAGTGAAATAGACCCTTATAGCTGTTACATGATATATGAATTTTTCGCTATCGTTTTCCGCTGCTTTTCTTGCCTTCTTTAGATATTCTAGTGCATTTTTTGCGTCCACTTCCCAATGACCTTTTGACTTCTGTGTATGGGCGTAAATTGCATATACAAGGGCCTTTCCTGCCAACGCTGGACTAAAATCTTTGTCTAGATAAATTGCCCTATCAAAATGATTTCTTGCACCTTCTATGTCCTGTTTCTCTACAAGTTGCATTCCCATTAAATAATGATGCATA
>NZ_JBMYBT010000019.1:0-3100 GCF_053993635.1 Desulfothermus sp.
ATGCAAAAGAGAATATCTCTAAATTCTTCACAATTGGGCCAATGTTTCGCTATGAAAGGCCTCAAAAGGGCAGGCAAAGGCAATTTCATCAGGTAAATGTAGAGGTCTTTGGTAGCAGTTCTCCATACATAGATGGGGAACTTATTGTGATGTTAATGGATTTTTTTAACAAGCTGAAGATTAATGGGATATCTCTTGAGATAAATTCACTTGGGTGTTCAAGGTGTAGAGCTTCATATCTAGCTAATTTAAGGAAATTTTTGGGAAAAATAGCTGAAGATTTGCTTTGTGAAGATTGCAAGGTAAGGAGAATAAAAAATCCATTAAGAGTCCTGGATTGTAAAATAGAGTCGTGCAGAAAAATGTATAAAGACGCTCCAAAGATTATAGATTACTTGTGCAGTGATTGTAGTTCTCATTTTGAGCAGGTTATAAATCTTTTAAAATTTGAGAATATCCAATTTAAAATAAATAAAAATCTTGTTAGAGGTCTTGATTATTATCAAAGGACTACATTTGAGGTAATAGCAGAAGGAATCGGTGCTCAGTCAGCAATAGCAGGTGGCGGCAGATATGATGGGCTTATAAAACAACTGGGTGGCCCTGACCTTCCAGGAATTGGGTTTGCCTGTGGTATAGAGAGGATTACCCAGCTAATTGAGATACAAGAACAAAAAAGCAAAGCCTTCTATATTGCAACAATAGATGAAAAGAGTCTGGATTTTGGTTTTGAAGTGGGATCAATAATAAGAAATAGAGGATTTGAATGTGTTTGTTTCTATGAGGTAAAAAGTGTAAAGGCACACCTTAGGGCAGCCAATAAATCAGGCGCAAGATATTGTATCATTATTGGAGAGGACGAACTCTTGAAAAGAAAAGTCACTTTAAAAGATCTAATAACTGGGGATCAAAAAGAACTTTCATTGGAATCTTTAGAAAAGATATCTTTAGTGCATTAATATAAATTTTAAGGAGTTTCTTTATGGAGCAGGATATAAAAAGGCTTGAAACTGAAGAAGAAATTGCCCTGGCTGAAAAAAGGGCAAGGGAGCTACTAACTTCTCTAGGTGGTTGGAAAAGGACCCATTCATGTGGGGAACTTACTGTAAAAAATCTGGATGAAGAAGTGTGTTTAATGGGGTGGGTTCAATATAGACGAGACCATGGGGGACTAATCTTTATAGATTTAAGGGATAGGGAAGGATTAACCCAGGTGGTATTTTCTCCTGAAGTAAATGAAAAGGCACACTCAGAGGCCCATGTGTTGAGGTCTGAATATGTGCTGGCAATCAAGGGAAAAGTCAGGAGAAGACCTAAGGGCATGGAAAATTTAAAGCTCACAACTGGTGAGATAGAAGTAGTAGTAACCGATTGGAAGCTTTTAAATATATCAAAGACACCTCCATTTTTAATTGAAGACAGGATCGATGTATCAGAAAATTTAAGGTTAAAATACAGGTATCTCGATCTCAGGAGAAATAAGTTAAAGGAAAATATAATTTTTAGACACAGGGCTGCACAGAGTATCAGAAATTTTCTTAATTCAAACGGGTTTTTAGAGATTGAGACCCCTTTTTTGACAAAATCCACACCAGAAGGTGCCCGAGATTTCCTGGTTCCAAGCAGGTTGCACTATGGAAAATTTTTTGCCTTACCTCAGAGTCCACAGCTCTTTAAACAGCTCCTTATGTGTGGAGGCTTAGATAGATATTATCAAATTGTTAAATGCTTTAGGGATGAAGATTTGAGGGCAGATAGACAACCAGAATTTACCCAGATAGACATGGAAATGAGTTTTGTTGAAGAACAAGATGTGATGGATGTGGCTGAGAAGATGATTCATACTCTTGTTAAGGAAACTTTAGATGTAGATATTTCTATTCCATTTCCCAGAATGAGCTATAAAAATGCTATGGAAAAATATGGAGTGGATAAGCCAGATACCAGATTTGAATTGTTTTTAGAGGATATAACAGATATATTTGAGGGGTCTAATTTTAGGGTATTTGCAAAGGCACCTCTGATTAAGGCATTAAAGGTACCAGGAGGAGCAGTACTTTCTAGAAAAGAGATAGATGATTACACAGAATATGTGAAGACCTTTGGTGCCCAGGGGCTTGCATGGATAAAAATAAAAGAGAATGAATGGCAATCTCCAATAGTTAAATTTATGAGTGAAGAGGAGAAGAAAAAACTTGGAGAAAGATTGGAGCTAAAACCTGGGGATATAGTTTTTTTCCAGGCTGCATCAGATGATGTGGTAAACGATGCCTTGGGCAATTTAAGGGTCAAGCTTGGAGAGAGATTTAATCTAATTGACCCTGGTAAAATGAATTTTGTGTGGATTATAGATTTCCCATTGTTTGAGTACAATAGTGATGAAAAAAGGTGGGAGGCATGTCACCATCCTTTTACTTCTCCAAAGGATGAGGACAGAGATAAGATCTTAAGTGATCCTCAAAATGCAAGGGCTAGGGCCTATGACCTTGTATTTAATGGAAATGAAATAGGTGGAGGTTCAATACGTATCCATTCCTATGAGCTTCAGATGAAGATGTTTAAGGCCCTTGGTATAGAGGAGAGGGAAACAAATGAAAAGTTTGGGTTTCTATTAAATGCATTAAAATTTGGTGCACCACCCCATGGTGGTATTGCATTTGGGTTTGATAGACTTGTTATGTTACTATTAAATAAACAGAGTATTCGAGAAGTTATTCCTTTTCCAAAGACCCAAAAAGGTGCATGCTTACTTACTGATGCTCCGTCAAGTGTTGATAACAAACAGCTCCGTGAATTGGGGATAAGGATTAGAGAGATTAAAAAGGCACAGAATTAGTAGAGGTTCATATTTAGATATAAAGACTATGCAGAGAGCATGGTTTTAGGAGTTAATTTATGGCAATTAGAAAGATTATATGTTATCCTGATCCCATTCTCAGGGAAAAAACAGATATTATACAAGATATTAATGATGAAATAAAGAAGCTTGCAGAAGATATGTTAGAAACCATGTATGAAAATAAGGGTATTGGCCTTGCTGGACCACAAATTGGTATTTTAAAGAAAATCGTCACAGTGGATATATCTGGACCTGAGAAAC
>NZ_JBMYBT010000020.1:0-4598 GCF_053993635.1 Desulfothermus sp.
TATTTACCAAAAGGAGTCTGGAATTCTGTTAATGCTTCAGATAGTTCAGCTGCTTTTTTGGGATCCATATTGGTTAAGATTTCACCAGCGATTCGACCTTTCATGCCTGCCATTATTTTGACAGCAAGTTGTTTGTCAAGCGTCTCTAAGACCTTTGCAGCCCTTGCAGGATCCATATTAGAGTACACCTGTACAAGGTGTTTGATCTTTTTGTTTTTTAAAACTTCTGCCCTGTTTATTAGTTGTTCCAGTTTTTTGGCAAGCTGTTTTTGTTCCAACAGTTTTTTTTCTATCTTTTTCTCCAGTTTTTTTAGTTCCTGTTCTTTTCTTTTTAATTCCTGTTCTTTTGCCCTTAATTTTTCCCACTGCTTTGCTAAAAGTTTGTCTGAAGGCTTTGGAATATCAGCATTTTTTGGTTCTGCTGCCTGGGCAGATTTCACAGTAAAAACTGGAGTTGGAGCATGCTTTTTTTGTGAAACAGGATGTTGTATGGTCTTGGTTTTTTGTGGTCCTGGAATAATTTTTATGGAAAGATTATATATTAAATAGGATGTTTTCACCAAAGAGGTTATAATAATTAATGTAACAGTACTAATTAAGAGATTTTTCATATCTAAGCGTGGAAATTTCATCGATTTCTTTTTGTTCTCTTTTTTGTTCTTCATAAATAAACCTTTCATGGTCTTTTTGTTTTAATTTTTCCAATTTTTTCCTTTCAATGGTTTTTAAGATAAGATCTTGCCTTAAAATTTCTGCTTTTTGAGAGAGATCTTTTAACTCTTTTTTTAATTGGTCAATAGAGAGTAAAATATTTTTTTCAGATTCTTTGTATAACCAGAGAGAGTGTTCAGACAAATTACCCATTGAAATCACTTTTGAAATTTGTTCAAGTTCTTGCTCATATTGATTTATTTGCTCTTTTTTTTGGGATATTAAAGATAGTATTTTTGCCAGGCGCATTTTTGCCTGTTCTTCAATTTGTTCTCTATAATCAAGTATGCGCTGAAGTCTAAATTGAAATTTAGCCATTTTTTATCCAAGATATTTTCTTGCCAATAGTCTCAACAATGATTACCTTTGCCTTTCAAAAAATAGCCAAGGAAGAGTGTCATGAGAGATAAACGTTCTATATATTTAAATACAATTTCCATACCAGAGGCAATTTTTAATATCAAGAAAGTTATGGATATTCAACTAAAAGAAGAGGTTGTCCCAACTCATATGGCCACTCATAGAATCACATCACGGCCTGTTTATGCGAAATATTCCTCCCCCACATATCACAGTGCAGCCATGGATGGGATTTGTGTTAGGGCCAAAGATACCTTTGGCGCTAGAGAAGGAAATCCCATAAAACTAAAAAAAGGCAGGGACTTTCAATATGTAAATACAGGATATCCCATTCCCAAAGGCTTTGACGCAGTCATAATGATAGAATATGTCCAAAAAATTGACGATGAATATGTGTCTATTGAAAAGGCTGCTTATCCCTATCAACATGTGAGGAAAATTGGTGAAGATATTGTTGCAACTGAGATGATAATCCCCCAAAACCATCAGATTACTCCCTATGATATTGGGGCTCTATTATCTGGTGGAATTTATGAGCTCTTTGTAAAGGAAAAAGTAAAGATATCCATTATACCAACTGGAGATGAGGTATTGGACTTTGAGCGTAGGCCTAAGCCAGCTATAGGACAGGTTATTGAGAGCAATTCAATGATGCTTAAGGCAATGGCAGAAAAGTGGGGATGTATTGTGAAGAGAATCCCACCAGTTGAGGACGATTTAGATAAAATATGTGAGGCCCTATACAGGGAACTGGAATCAGATGCACATATTGTGGTGATAGGGGCAGGGTCATCTGCAGGAGATAAGGATTATTCCAGGCGGGCAATGGAGAGGTTTGGAGAAGTAATTGTACATGGTATATCTGCAATGCCAGGAAAGCCCAGTATCCTTGGCTTTAGCCATAAGTATAAAAAATTAATGGTAGGTGCCCCTGGATATCCTGTAAGCTCTGTTATTTGTTTTGAAAAACTCCTAAAGCCATTGATATATCATATTGTGTCCAGACCCATGGAGACCAGGCCCAAAATACAGGTCATGTTAAACAGGAGACTTCCATCAAAATTAGGGCAAACAGAATTTATCAGGGTCGCCATTGCTCGGGTGGGAAAAAGATATGTTGCAAATCCTATGAAAAGGGGAGCAAGTCAGATCACAACCCTAGTTAATGCTCAGGGTATTATTGAGATACCAGAAAATGTAGAAGGGATAAAAGAAGGGTCAATTGTGGACGCAGAACTTTTGGTTGATTTAAATTTAATAGAAAATACCCTTATGTGTGTTGGAAGTCATGACAATATCTTGGATCTCATTAAAAATGAACTCATGAAACGGGATAATCCAATAAGGCTATCTTCGACTCATGTTGGCAGTGTGGGTGGACTGGTGGCCTTAAATAGAGGCTCATGCCACTTTGCAGGATCCCATTTATATGATCCAGAATCTGGTGACTATAATTTCCCTTTTATAAAAAAATACATACCAGATAAAGAAGTGGCAGTGGTTAATCTGGCAATTAGACATCAGGGATTTATGGTAAAAAAAGGAAATCCCAAAGGGATTTGTGATGTAAAGGATTTAATTAGAAAAGATGTGGTTTTTGTAAATAGACAAAAGGGCTCTGGAACCAGGATATTGTTTGATGATTTACTGAAGAAAAATAATATATCGCCTGAAGATATAAATGGTTATGATAGGGAAGAGTTTACCCATATGGAGATTGGTGTGAATGTGTTATCAGGCACAGCTGACGTAGGAATGGGAATTTATGCAGCTGCCAAGGCATTGGGACTTGACTTTATAGAAGTTGCTAGGGAAAGATATGACCTGGTTATTTTAAAGGAGTTTTTAGAAGATCCAAAAATAAAAGCACTTTTAGAAATAATTTCCAGTGATTCCTTTAAGGCCAAAATTGAGGCCCTAGGAGGTTATGAGACTACTTTAACAGGTCGTTTTATGGAACCGTGATTAGTGATTAGTGATTCGTGATTCGTGATTAGGGAACAGGAAGAGGGAAGATAGTGAACCAATACACCAATATACCAATATACCAATAACCGTAATTCGTGATTGGTGATTCGTGATTAGGGAACAGGAAGAGGGAAGAGTAGTGAACCAATACACCAATACACCAATATACCAATAACCGTGAACAGTGATTTGTGATAAAATAAGATGAGTTCCGAATCACGATTTACGAATCACGAATTACGAATTACGAATCACGAAAAAAAAGGGGGTATTGACATGAAGTTTTTTATTGATACGGCAAATATTAAGGAAATTGAAGAAGCAAAAAAAATGGGACTCATTGACGGAGTTACAACAAATCCATCACTTATGGCAAAAGAGGGTGGAGATGTTAATGAAATTGCAAAAAAGATCTGTGAGCTAGTAGATGGACCTGTTAGTTTAGAAGTGCTTTCAACTGATTTTGAGGGCATGGTTAAAGAGGCAAGGGAACTTGTGAAATTTGGGCCAAATGTGGTTATTAAAATACCAATGACAGAAGAAGGGATTAAGGCTTCATATTTTCTGGAAAAAGAAGGTATTCCTACAAATGTGACTCTGGTCTTTTCTTTAAATCAGGCACTTTTGGTTGGAAAGATTGGAGCCTCCTATGTGAGTCCTTTTGTTGGAAGGTTGGATGATATTGGCCTAAAGGGTATGGATTTGATCCAGGAAATAGTTACTGTCTATAAAAATTATGACTTTAAAACCGAAATTATAGTGGCAAGTGTAAGGCATCCAGAACATGTAAGACAGGCGGCACTCTATGGAGCACATATAGCAACAATTCCATTTAAGGTAATTAAAAAGCTTGCAGCACACCCACTTACGGATATTGGTCTTGAGAAATTCTTAAATGATTTCAAAAAAGTACAAAAGGGATAAAAAAAGGAGTCATCTCTCATGGCATTTGTGAATGAAAATTTTCTAAAACTTCAAAAATCTTATTTGTTTGTTGAAATTGCAAAGAGGGTAGAGGAATTTCAAAAGGAAAATCCAGATACTGAGATCATAAGAATGGGTATTGGTGATGTTACTTTGCCTCTTCCCCAGGTATGCATACACGCCATGAAAAAGGCTGTTGAAGAGATGGGTGATCCATCTACTTTTAGGGGATATGGCCCTGAACAGGGATATGAGTTTCTGCGTGAAAAAATAGCCAAATATGATTTTAATGACAGAGGGGTTGATATTTCTAAGGATGAGATATTTGTAAGTGATGGGGCAAAATGCGATACTGGTAATTTTCAAGAGCTCTTTTCAAATGATGCAAAGGTGGCTATTCCTGACCCTGTGTATCCAGTGTACTTAGATACAAATGTTATGGCTGGGAGGTCTGGTGATTTAGTAGATGGTCGTTACAGCAATATAAAATACTTGGATTGTACTTATGAAAACAATTTTATTCCTGATCTTCCAGATGAGAAGGTGGATCTTATCTATTTATGCTTTCCAAATAATCCCACTGGAGCTACTATTACAAAGGAAGAATTAAAAAAATGGATAGATTATGCAAGGGA